>JAQUMZ010000141.1 GCA_028717865.1 Elusimicrobiota bacterium
TGCTCGATCGCGGTAAACCATTGTCTGGCCGGCTTGAGTTTTAAAACGAGAAAGTTGCCGTCTTCCATCGCGGCCCTGCTTCGCGCCTTGAAAACCGGACCTTCCGAGGGAGTTCCCGGGCCTCCGGCGACGGGCGCTCCCAGCCCGGCGGAAGGAACCGCGGCCGAGTGGCCTCGAACCATATCGAGCAGCCCTTGAGCGGCGGCGAATCGCGGCGCGAGCAACAGGACGGCGGCCAGCTTGCAAGCTTTGTTCATAATGCACCTCACTACATGAGCATGCAGCCCCGAACGGTTTCGCGCCTGGGGATTTGGACCCCCCGCAATTGCCCTTTGGACCCACGGCATCGCACTGCGTCGCACGCATTGACCCAAGACGGTCAACTAGCTATCATGAACCCCTCATGGTCAAATTACCCCTGGGCCAAGTCGAGATGGGCGTGCTGGCGCGCTCCCTGCGCGGAGTGGATTTCTTCTCCCCCCTCACCGTCGGCCAGCTCGACCAGGTCCTGCCCTACGTCGCGCTCTACGGCTACGAGGCCGGGGAGACGGTGTTCCGCCAAGGCGAGGCCGGGGACGCCTTCTACATCGTCCACGCCGGCAAGGTGGACGTCCTGGTCAAGGCCGGCTTCTTGAGCCTGCGCCGCAGGATCGCCCGGCTCGGCCCGGGCGGCTTCTTCGGCGAAATCGCCCTGATCTCGCGAAGCCCCCGCACCGCGACGATCCGGACCGCGGAGCCGAGCCGGCTTTTCGCCCTGGTCGCCTCGGACTTCCAGTTCGTGCTCAAGCAGAACCCGTCGGCCCGCGCCGAAATGGAGCGCATCGCCGCGCGCCGCCGCTTCGGGGCCAAGGCGTCCGAAACGGCTTGATTTCCCTCCGGGAATCATGCCACAATTGGTGCCTTAGCTAGGACGAAACCAAAGGAGACAACGCAAAATGGCCAAGAACGCCTTCATGAAGGAGCTCACCCCCAGCGCCGAGCTGGCCAAGGTCGTGGGCAGCAAGCCCCTGCCCCGCACCGAGGTGGTCAAGAAACTTTGGGCCTACATCAAGAAGAACAAGCTGCAGGACGCCAAGAACAAGCGCAACATCAACGCCGACGAGACCCTCAAGGTCATCTTCGGAAAGAGCGTGGTCAACATGTTCGAGATGACCAAGCTCGTCAGCAAGCACCTCAGCTAAAAAACAATCGCTCCAGGGGTCTGGTGGCGCGTACGGGATTTGAACCCGTGATCTCTGCCTTGAGAGGGCAGCGTCCTAGGCCGCTAGACGAACGCGCCACCAGAACCCGGAGCGAGACGGGCATTCTACCAGTTTAGGCCCGCGGAGGCAAATGCCGCGTTCCCCGCGCTTGCCGCGCGAACTTCTCTTCGGAAATCCGGAAAAATCCTCTCCCAGGATATCCCCTGACGGGGGGAGTCTGGCCTATCTGGCGCCCGAGGCGGGGGTGCTCAATCTTTGGGCCGGCCCCCGGACGGGCCCCGCGCGGCCCGTAACTCATGACCGCGGACGGGGCATCCGCAACTGGCTGTGGGCCGGCGACGGCAGCCTGCTGTACCTGCAGGACCGCGACGGCGACGAAAACTGGCATCTCTTCCGAACCGGGATCGGCGGCGGACCGGCCCGTGACCTGACCCCCTTCCCCGGCGTCCAGGCCCAGCTCGTGGCGACGGAGCCGGACTTCCCGCACGAAATGCTCGTGGCCCTCAACCGCCGCGACCCGAAGGTCCACGACGTCCACCGCCTGGACCTGCGCGACGGGAAGCTCGCCCTGGAGGCGGAAAATCCCGGGGACGTGGTGGGCTGGCTGGCCGACGCCAAGCTGCGCGTGCGCGCCGCCAAGGCGGTCCTGCCGGACGCGAGCACCGAGTTGCGCCTGCGCGACGGCGGCTGGAGGAGTTTCTTCCGCTGGGGTCCCGAGGACGAGGGCGGGGCGCTGGGGTTCGCCCCCGGCGGCCGGGGCCTCTACCTGGAATCGAGCCACGGCGGCGACACCGTCGGGCTCTGGGAAATGCCGCTGGACGGCTCCGCCGGCCGCCTGCTGGCCCGAGAGGCGGGCGCGGATCTGGCCGGGGCCCTGCTCCATCCCCGCCGGCACCACGTTCAAGCCGCGGCTTTCGCGCGCGAACGGCTGCGCTGGAACGTCCTCGACGAGTCCCTGCGGTCCGATTTCGACTTCCTGTCGGAAACCCTGCCCGGAGACCTCCAACTCGACAGCCGGGACGACGACGACCGCGTCTGGATCGTGAAATGCCTGCGCGACGCGCAGCCCCCGGACTATCATCTCTACGAGCGCGGCTCGCGGCGGCTGGAGTTCCTCTTCAGCAGCCAGCCGGCCCTGCGCGGCCTGCCCCTGGCCGCCATGCGGCCCGTAATCATCCCGGCGCGCGACGGCCTGCGCCTGCCCGCCTATCTGACCGTGCCGGAGGGGCTCGAACCCAAGCGTCTGCCCCTGGTCCTGCGGGTCCATGGCGGACCCTGGGGGCGCGACCACTGGGGCTTCTCGCCCGAGGTCCAGTGGCTCGCCGACCAGGGCTGCGCCGTGCTGCAGGTCAACTACCGGGGCTCGGCGGGCTTTGGCAAGCGCCACCTGCACGCCGGCGACCGCGAGTGGGGCGCCCGCATGCAGGACGACCTGTCCGACGCCGTGGCCTGGGCCGCGGCCGAGGGGGTGGCCGACCCCGCGCGGGTCGCGATCTTCGGCGCCTCCTACGGCGGCTACGCCGCGCTCTGCGGCGCCGCCTTCACGCCCAAGCTCTTCCGCTGCGCCGTGGACGTCGTCGGGCCTTCGAACCTGCTCACCCTCATCCGCTCCATCCCGCCTTACTGGGAACCCCTGCGCCGGATATTCTACGCGCGCGTCGGCGACGCGGACTCCGAGCCCGATTTCCTCAAGTCCCGCTCGCCGCTCTTCGCGGCCGAACGCATAGAAATCCCCCTGCTCATCGCCCAAGGCGCCAACGACCCGCGGGTCAAGCGCGCCGAGTCCGAGTCCATAGTGGCGGCCCTGCGGGCCAAGGGCAAACCCGTGGAATACCTGCTGTTCGAAGACGAGGGCCACGGCTTCCAAAAGCCGGAGAACCGCCTTGAATTCTACGCCGCGGCCGAGCGCTTCCTGGCCGAGCACCTGCTGGGCCCGTGAAAACCTCCTCCGCACGCTGGCTGGCCGCCTGCGCCCTGGCCGTCCTGGCCGCGGGGCAGATTCACCTGCGCGTGCGCCGCAGCCTGGAGCTGCCGCGCTACCAGGCCGAGGACGAGAGCGGCTACTTCAGGTCCGAAAGCGCGGCCCAGTACCGCTATGCCCGCATGGCGGCCGCGGGGCGGGCCTTGCCCGACCCCGACACGCTGGCCCAGTACCCGGAGGGCATCCGGACCGGCCGGGAGCTGACCACGGCCATGGAGCGGGCCGCGGGCGCCAGCCGCCGGCTGCTCGGCCGCCTCGGCGGGTCCGATTTCCGACGGTTCGTCCTGGTCTGGAGCGCCGCGGTCTCCAGCCTCTGCGTGTTCGCGCTGGGCGCGCTGGCCTGGCTGCTCTGCGGTTCGGCGCCGCTGGCCCTGGCCGCGGCCGCGGCCTTCGCCTGGTCATGGGCGGGGATCAGCAACGGCATCGGAACCTGCGGCCTGGAGAGTTTCGCCTTGCCCATGCTGGCCGGAGGGCTGGCCTTCCTGGCCGCGGCCTTGCGCGGCCCGCGGTCTTGGCCGCACGCGCTCGCGGCGGGTCTGCTTACCGCGGCCGCGCTGGCCAGCTGGCATTTCGCGCGCTTCCACCTGGCGGCCTTGTGGCTGGCCCTGGGCTATGCCGGCTGGCGCCGAAGCGAACGGCGGCGGGAGCTTCGCGACGCGGCGGCCCTGCTCTTGGCCTGCTGCGCCGCGGCCGGGCTGCTCAGCCCCGTCCTGCGCCATAACGCCTTCATATTCTCTCCCATCATGAACCTGGGCCTGGGCGTGACGGCGGCCCTGACCTGGCCCGGCCGTCTGCGGCTGGTCATACCGGCGACCATCGCCTGCGTGGCGTTGAGCCTGCGCCTGTCCGGCGAGACCGGCTCATTCGGGCACGTCTACGCCCTGCTCTGGGACAAGCTGCGCTTCGGCTTGGCCAGACCAGCGGACCCGTCTTTGCTGTCCGCCGAGTCGCGCCTGCTCTGGACCGGGCCTTTCGCATCGCCGCAGCCGGGATTCCTGCTCTATTGCTTCCTGCCCCTGGGCCTGCTGATCCTGCCGCGCCTGGTCTTGCGCCGGGAGAAAGACGAGAACGCCTCCGCGGCCGGCGCGCTCGTGGACGGCCTTTTCGTTCTGTACCTGGCGGGAACCGCGATGGTCACGCGCCTTACGCCCATGCTGGCCTGGCTGCTCTGCGCGGCCGGCGTGCGTTTGCCGCGGCGATGGATCACCGCCTGGACGGCGGCGGCGTTCCTCTTCTTGGCCGGGTTGGAGGCGGCCAAGTGCTGGTCGCCGGCCTCGCCGTTCAATCCGGTGCTGGCCCTGTCCGCGCTCTGGAAAACACAGGCGCCGACGTCTTCCTTCGCCCACGAGAAGGCCCTGCTTTCATGGCTGCGGACGAACGCGGGGCCCGATCGGCCCGTGCTCGCCGGCTACGGCTTATCCGCCTCGCTTTTGACCTACGCGGGCACGCCGACGATTTTGCAGCCGAAGTTCGAGGCGCCGGGCATCCGCGCCAAGGTGCTCGAGTATCTGGCCGCGCTCTACTCGAACGAGGACGCCTTCTACGCCTTTTGCCGCCGCTATCGGGCCGCCTGGTTCGTTTATTCGACCGAGCATATCCTGGACGAGTCGCCCGACGGCCCGCGCTACGCCTCGGGCAGCCCGGATCTGACCCCCGAAACGCCGGCCGTGCTCTTCCATTTCGCGCCCGAACGCCTGCAGGGCTTCAAGCTGGCTTACGAAAACCCGGGCTTCCGCGTCTTCACGGTGCTGGAGCGCCCGCGCATGCCCGCGGGGAAGACTCCGGCCACGATCGACCCCGTCTACGACATCGAGAACTTCAAGCCCATGGTCGACGGCACCGGCCGCCTGCACCTGGCCGTGGCCGAGGCCAACGCCCGCAGGGCGCGCGGCCAGCGCCTGCTGTTTTTGGCCCGCATCCTCTACCGGACGGGGCGAAGGGAAGAGGCGCTCTCCGCGTACAAAGCGGCCCTCGCCGCCTGGCCGCTCGGCGAAGAAACTAAAGCGGCCCGCCCACCGCGCTAAAATCTTCCAACCTCCGTCAATCGGACAATGTGGGTTCGAATCCCACCCCTGCAGATCAACTGCCGTTTTTCGGCTAGAGGGCGTAGGCGCCTGCACGTCATCCTCGCGTTGGACGGCGACCGGCCTGTGAAAAAGCATCGATAATCAAACGATCCTTTTAACCACACCTCCAGCGCTGGAGGTGGCTTGGAATAAATATTTGTATTTATTGAACAATGTGATGTCGAGATCGACATGTTCAACAAGGGCGGTCATGTTGTCGAGCGTGGTGTATTAGCCTGACTTTTTCGGTCCAATTCGGCACGCGCCGAGAGTCGTCGGCTCGACCGCTGGGCACAACAACGGAACGGCGCCGCCCGGAGTGGCGGCGCCGGGGTTCGCACCCTCCCTTCGGTCGGGCGCGAACCTCGCGAACAGCTTTGACCACATGCCGTTCCCAGCACGCGAGCGCTAAGCGAACGCAAACAGGTATAATCCCCGCATGCCTAAAGATCCCAAGGAAGGCGGCCTGTGTTGGAAATGCCGCAAGCCGGCGGCGGATGAGGACAACTTTTGCCGCTTATGCGGCTCCGGCCTGCGCTCGTTTCCCTGGTATTACCAGCATTGGGGAATCATCGTCCTGACCCTGCTGGCCCTGGGTCCCTTCAGCGTATTCCTCGTGTGGCGTTCCCCGGTCCTTGGGCGGACGGCCAAGTTCATATATACGGCTTTCCTGGCCCTGCTCACCTATGCCATCGCCGTCCAGCTTTACGCGGCCTGGACGGCGCTGAAGCTGGTTTTGAGCGGCGCAGGCCTAGGCCTCTAAGCGATGAAGAACCCGACCCTGAGCATACTCGAAACCTTGACCGCGGTGCCTACCGCGCCCTTCAAGGAGGGCGCGGTGTCCAAGAAGGCGCTGGCCTGGCTCAAGGGGCTGGGCCGCCGGGTGAGCGTGGCGCGCCGCCGCGGCGGCTGGATCGTCGGCTACCAAGGCGCCGGCCCGGGGCCGGCCTTGGTTTTGGCCGCGCACTTGGACCATCCGGGCTTTCATCTCGAAGCGGTCACGAAAAAAGGCTGCCGCGCCATGCTCAAGGGCGGCCATCCCAGGGAACTGCTTGAGGGCTGCCTGGTGGAAGCCTTCCCCGAGGCCCCGAAGAACAACCGTCCCTGCGCCATCGGCCGTCTGGGGCCGGCCCCCAAGAAAGGCGACGCCTTCCCCCTGATCTGGACCCGGCCGCCGGAAAATGGGGCCAAGCCCGCCTTCGGGGTCCTGGCCCTGACGCCCCTCTCCGTGCGCGACGGCTGGGTCGCCTCGCGCTCGATCGACGATCTCATGGGCTGCGCGATCGCCTTGGAGGTATTGCGCCGGACCGTCGCGAAAAAGCTGAAGACGAATCTGACCCTCTTCCTGCACCGGGCCGAGGAAGTGGGCTTCGTCGGGGCCCTGGATTTCGCGCGCAGCGGCGCGGCCCGCGCCCAGGACTCGATCGTTTCCCTGGAAACCTCGCGTTCCCTGCCCGGCGCCCGGCCGGGCCGGGGTCCCGTCATCCGGCTCGGAGACAAGGCGACCTGTTTCGACCCCAATCTAATTTCGCTGCTGGACCAGGCGGCCGCGGCACTCAAGAAGCGCGGCGTCGCGGTCCAGCGCCGGCGGCTGATCGGCGGAACCTGCGAGGCCACCGCCTACCTGGCCTACGGTTATGAGACCGCCGGCGTGGCCCTGCCGCTGGTGAACTATCACAACGGCATC
>JAQUMZ010000142.1 GCA_028717865.1 Elusimicrobiota bacterium
ATTCGTGCCCGCAGCACTACCGCCGCCGACGACCCCGTGTATTTTGGAGCCGCGATCCTGATCAATTACTAGGAGCTGGATGCTTCAGTATTTCTCGAGACGGCTGGCCTTCTGCGCCGCGTTGCTCGCGGGCGCGGTCCCGCTATGGGCCGGGCCGCCCATGGAAAGCGCCGGCTACCGGCTCGAGCGCAGCGCCGCCAGCGCCGGAGGCGACGCCGGCTGGTCCAACAACTACGTCTCCACGGCCGCGATCGCGGAGGAGGCGCTGGTGCCCGTGGCCGGGTCGACCGCGACCTCGACCAATTACGTCCTGGCCCCGGCGTTCGGAAACATCCTGGCCTTCCCGGGCCGGGTCCTGGACCTCGCCGAGCGCGGCGACGTCTCGGTCTCCAGCGCCACGCTGCTTTGGAGCGCGCCGGGCTACGACGGCATGTCCGGCGCGCTCGTGCCCGGCACGAGCTATTTCATACGCGTGGCCAGCTATACCGTTCCCGATACGTTCGGACCGTCGTTCGCCAACATCGTCTTCTCGACCAAGGACACGATCCCCGGCCAAGGCGTGGGCACGGGCGCGACGGAGCTCGTAGCCAACACGACCTGGTACGCCGGGCTCTGGACCCTGGACGCGGCCGGCAACATCGGCTTGGCTTCCAACTGCTCGACCTTCACGACCCTGGCCGAGGCGCCGCAGACGCTGACACCGGCGTTTTTGAACGTCTACCTCACCTCGGTCACCGCGAACTGGGCCGCGCTGCCCCTCGCATCGGCGCACGGGGCCTCGCGCACCTGCGAGGGCTACCGCCTGGAAGCCTCCTCCACCAACTTCGGCGCGCTTTCTCCCGGCGGGGTCGTGCACAGCTCCACGACCTACGATGTGTTGAGCACGACCTTGACGGTCCTAGACCCGCCTTTGAAGGCGGGCACGACCTATTATTTCCGGGTGGGCTCGCTCAACTGGTCCGGCGCGGCCGACTATGCCGTCCTGGGCTCGACCAAGACCGAATTGGCGGCTTTTCCGCCCGTGCCCATGGACCAGAGATTCCCGGCGTTGAGCTCCTGGAGCGCGACCGTGGCCTGGGATCCCAACGACGGCAATCCCTCGGGCAGCTTCTACACTCTGGATGCCTCCACCGACTCCGAGTTCCGCGGCGACGTCTACAGCTCAAGCACCTACGGCTCATCCTGGGACATGTATTACCTGCGGACCAATACGACCTATTATTTTCGCGTCACCGTCCACACCGAATCCTCCTACGCCTCGACCTTGTTCGGTTCCACCCCGACCCTGGCCGCCTTGCCCCAGGCGGCGCCTGTGGCCTTCCCGGCCGTGCATTTATCATCCATGAGCGTGGCCTGGATTCTGGGCGACAATCCCGCGGGCAAGTCCAGCTTCACCGTGGTGCTGTCCACGAGTCCGTCTTATTCCGGGGTAGACCCCGACAACAGAGTGTTAGCGAGCACAAGACCCGCGGGCGGCGATCCCTCGGCCACGATCGATGGACTTTCGGCCAACACGACCTGCCACCTTTTCGTGGCCGCCCTGAACCACGCCGGCGTGCCTACGGAGTTCGTCGCCCTGGGCTCCACCGCGACCAAGGCCGCGGCTCCGGCCGCGGCCGCCAATACGTTCTCCGGGGTCGGGCAGACCTCGGCGGCGTTCACCTGGAATCTCGGCGGTAACCGGCTGGAGGTCACGACCTATACCGTGGTCATGAGCACGGCCGGCAACTGCCCGAGCGGCTGCGCCGCCAATGTGAGCATGGACACCGTGGCGATCACGAATCCTCCCGCGGCGACCTTGCAGGGGTTGGCGCCCAACGGCACCTATTACCTTTTCGCCGCGGCCCGAGGCCATGACGGAAGACTCACCGAGTTCGCGGCCTTGGGCACGACCGCGACCTTGGCCGCGGCGCCCCAGCCCGGTTCGCCCGCCTACTCGGCCATGGCGTCCGACGGCTTCACCCTCAACTGGTCGGCGTCCAACCAGGCCGGCACCACATACTACGCCCAGCTCGCCCGCGACGGGGGCTTCGCGCAGGTCGTGCGCTCTTCGCAGACCCGCAATCTGAACGCGACCTTTTCCGGCCTGGACGTCAACACGACCTACTATGCCCGGGTCTCGGTATACAGCCACCGCGCCGGCACCTGGACGTACGAGACGGGCCTGGGTTCCACGGCGACCTTGGCCGCGGTTCCGGCCGCGGCGGCGGTTCCCTTTGCCGGAGTGGCCTTGACTTCGATGACCGTTTCCTGGCTCGGCAACGGGAATCCCGTGAACGTTACCAGCTATACCGTGGTCCTGAGCCGGGACAACGTATACCCCAATGTGCGCCTGGACAACGCCTTGCTGGCCAGCACGGCTCCGGCCGGAGCCGTCCTTTCCGCCACCATGGACGATCCTCCGCTGGAATTGAACGTGACCTACTATCTTTTCGTGGCCGCGCTCAACCATAATGGGGTGCCCAGTTCCTTCGTCATGTTGGGCGCCACCTCGACCTTGGCCGGTCCGCCCACGGACCCCGCCTTCGTCGGCGTGGGCCAGGCCAGCGCGACGCTATCCTGGACCGCGGTGCCCGCCGCCGGCTATGGTTTGTCCGCGGCCCTGAGCGAGGGCGGGGCCGCGGTGGCAAGCTCCTCGAACACCGACGGGGCCGCGGCGAGCCTGACCGTTTACGGCCTGGACGCCAATACCACCCATTATTTCCGGGCCGGCTCCTATAACTGGAACAGCGTCCTGCGCGAGACCGTGGCGGATTCCACGTCCACCCTGGCCAAGGCCGTCAACGGGCTGGTCATCAACAAGACGGACGTGGGCGCCACGAGCATGACCGTAAACTGGGCCATTCTGCCCGCCAATCCCATGAGGGACTCGTGCGAGGGTTACGTCCTGCAGGCGGCCACCGCCGACGCGGGCGGCCTGGGCGCGGATTTCACCGGCGAGACGGTCTCGTCGATCACATTCAGCCGGTTGTCGAGCAAGCTGACCTTCCTGGACCTCATGCCGGGAACGACCTATACCTTCCGCCTGGGCACGCTCAACTACTCCGGAGCGGTTAATTTTAGCGGCGTGACCGTGACCTCCTTCACCAACATAAGCCCCAAGACCTGGACCGGCGGCGGCGGGAACTCCGATTGGAACACCGCCGCGAACTGGAGCCCGGCGGGCGTGCCCACCGCGGGCAGCCCGGTGACCATAAACCTGCGCACCGCCAACGTTACGGTGACGGCGGCCTCGGCCATCAGCTTCTCGAGCCTGACCATCGGAGGGACCGGCAATGATTTCCACAGCAGCTTATACATAGCCAGCACGGTGGCCAGGGGGGGCAGCGTGCTGATCTATGGCAACGGAGGGCTCGTCCAGGGCACGACCAAAACCCTGGTTTTCGAAGGAGATATGACCATGCTGCGGGGCTCCTCCATAACGCATCGCCCCGACGCCGGCGAGCCTGCCATCGCGGAAGTAGATATCGAGGTGACCGGGACATTGGATATGCAGGCTGGGGCCACCGTCACGGTGAGCGCCAGGGGTTTCGCGGGCGGCGTCACCAACGGCGGGGACGGCTACGGGCCGGGCCGGGGCGAGGGCAACAGCGCCAGCAGCGGCGGCGGGACCGGAGCGGGCCATGGCGGCGCTGGCGGGACCGCCGTAGGCGGCAACCCCGGATCCCCTTACGAAGACGAGCAAGACCCCGTCCTGCCCGGCTCGGGCGGCGGGGGAGGCGATGCCGCCATAGGCACCAATACGGGCGGCCCGGGCGGCGGCGCGGTCTTGCTCAAGGCGGGGACTTTTATTCTCAACGGCTTCATCGACGCCAACGGAGGGCAGGGCGGCCCGGGCCAGGCCGGAAGCGCAGTCCGAGCCGCGGGCGGCGGCGGCTCGGGCGGAACGGTCAATATCCAAGCCGGCACGCTGCAGGGCGGAGGCACGGTCCAGGCTCTGGGCGGCGTGGGCGGACCGGACGCCGACGCCATGGACGACCCGGGCGGGGGCGGCGGGGGCGGCCGGGTCGCCATCAACGTGACCGGCTCGGGGGCGCTTTGCGAGATCAAGGTCTCCACCGACGGCGGCGTCTCGGGTGGGGGAAGCTCTGGGCCCGGCGCGGGCGGTTCCTACAGCTCCACCATGACCCTGGCGGCGCCGCTTTTCTCGGGTTCGCTGCCCGAAGTGTCCAGCATCACCTGGTCTTGGAGCCTCGTGACCGGGGGGAGGGAGTATCAGATTTTCTCCGCCACCGAGACGTCGCGCCACGGCTCTCCCATGTCCCCGCCGTTCGTCGCCGGAGAGACGCAATTCGTCACGGAGGACCTCCCGGCCAACACCACGGCTTCTTTCTACTTGCGGGCGCTTTCCTGCGGGGTTTCCACGGATACGGCCCGTTTCGATCTGGCCACCCGCGCCCTGTCTCCGGCCGCCGCCGCCGGGGCGGCCTTCCCGGTCGTGGAGCAGAATTCCGTGCAGGTCTCCTGGTCGCGCAACGGCAATCCGCAGAGCGTGACCACCTACACAGTGATCCTGGCCACCAGCGTCGCGGCCTGGCAGGAGAGCGCTTTCAACGTTCAGCTCGACACGGTTCCGGCCGGTCCCGAGCCGGCGGCCACGCTCTCCGGGCTCTACCCGAACACCACCTACTATCTGTTCGTGCGCGCCGTCAATCATGCCGGCCTGGCCACGCCGTTCGCGAGCCTGGGCTCCACCGCGACCCTGGCCCGGGCTCCCACTGCCTTGCCGCGCAGCTTCCTGGATGTGCGCGTCACCTCGGCGACCGCGGCCTGGGCGGCCATGCCCTCCGAGGCCCAGCAAGGGTCGTCCAACACGGCCAAGGGCTACGTCCTGGAGGCGTCATCCACCAATTTCGGCGCGTATCTGCCCGGCGGGGTGGTCTCGAGCTCCGCTACCTTCAGCCTGCCGGCCAGCACCTTGACGGTCTGGAATCCGCCTCTTAACGCGGGTACGACATACTACTTCCGGGTGGCGGCGCTCAACTGGCAGCTGCGTCCCACTTACTTGGTCCTGGGCTCGACCAAGACCAAGGTCGACGTCCAGCCGCCGGTGCCGCTGGCGCAGAGATTCCCGGCCCTGAGCACCTACAGCGTGACCGTGGCCTGGAACCCCAACGACGGCAATCCGGACGGGACGCGCTATGTCGTGGATGCCGCGACGGATTCGCAGTTCCGGGGCGACGTCTACAGCTCGGGCACCTTCGGCTCGTCGTTCGAGATGCGGCGCCTGCTGCGCGACACGACCTATTACTTCCGCGTTACGGCCGCCAGCGAGTCGGCCACCGCCGCCACGCTCTTCGGCGCCACGTGCACCTGGGCCGCGCCGCCGGCGGCCTTCGCCGACAGCTTCGCGTCCGTGCATTTCACCTCCATGAGCGTGATCTGGGCGCTGGACCTGGACCCCGTGGGCGTGACGAGCTTCACCGTGGCGCTCTCCACCGAACCGGCTTACGATTCCGCCGACCCTGACAATCGCGTGCTGGCCAGCACCCTGCCCGCCGGAGCCGTGCAGTCGGCCACCCTGGCGGGCCTGGATGCCAACACGACCTACTATCTGTTCGTGGCCGCATTGAACCATATCGGCGCGGCCGGCGAGTTCGTGGCCATGGGCTCGGCCGCCACGTTGGCCGCCGCTCCCGGAGCGGCGGCCTCGCCCTTCGGGGACGTTTGGCCCGCCTCGGCCACGGTGAGCTGGCAGCGCAGCGCCAACCGCCTAGGCGTGACGACCTATACCGCGACCTTGGGCCTGACGCCCGCCTGCCCGGGTAGCGTCGGCGTAGACACCGTCTCCGTGGCCGATCCGCCCACGGCGACCCTGGAGGGGCTCTCGCCCAACGCGACCTATTATCTTTGCGTGGCGGCCTGGAGCCATTCCGCAGGCAGGCTGGATTTCGTCGCCATGGGTTCCACGAGCACCCCGGCCATGGCTCCCGGGCCGGGCAGCCCGCTGTTCTCGACCGTGGCCGTCGACGGTTTGGTCCTTAACTGGACCGGGGGCGGACCGCCCGCCAACCAGGCCGGAACGACTTATTACGCCCAGGCCGCGCTTGACGGCGGCTTCGCCCAGGTCCTGCGTTCCTCGGCCACGCGCAACCTGTTCGCGGGCTTCTCGGGCCTGGCCGCCAACACGACCCATTTCTTCCGGACCTCGGTCTACGGCCATCGCGCCGGGACCTGGACCTATTACACGGAGTTCGGTTCGACCGCGGCCCTGGCCAAGACCGTGGACGGCCTCGTGATCAACAAGGGAGACGTGGGTTCCACCAGCATGACCGTCAACTGGGCCATATTGCCCGCCTCGCCCATGAGCAACTCCTGCGAGGGCTACGTCCTGCATGCGGCCACCGCCGATGCGGGCGGCCTGGGCGCGGATTTTACCGGAGAGACCGTCTCGTCGATCACGTTCAGCCGGCTGTCGAGCAAACTGGCCTTCCTGGATCTTATGCCCGGGACGACTTATACCTTCCGTCTGGGCACGCTCAACCATTCCGGCGCGCCGAATTTCAGCGCCGTGACCGTGACCTCCTGCACCACGATAGCGCCCATGACCTGGGTGGGCGGCAGCGGCAGCTGGCATACCGCGTCCAATTGGAGTCCGCCGGGAATCCCCAGCGCGGGAAGCCCGGTGACTATCGACCTGCGCACCGCCAATGTCATCGTGACTGCGGGACCCCCGGCCATAAAGTTCTCCAGTCTCACCATCGGCGGGCCGGGCAGCACGTACCGCAACAACCTCTACTTGGCCACCGGCGTCGCCCAGGGCGGCAGCGTCCTGATCTGGGGCAACGGCGGCCTAACCATAGGCAGCACCCAGCACTTATTCTTCGACGGCGATTTTACCATGGTCAAGGGTTCCTCGCTGACCCATAGGCAGAACGTTGACACGCCGCAGAACTACGCCATCGACATCGAGGTCTCCGGGACCTTCGA
>JAQUMZ010000143.1 GCA_028717865.1 Elusimicrobiota bacterium
GATCTCCACGGGGGGGACGCCGGTTCCGTTGGAGTGGCCGTTGTCGTAGCCGTTAAACCGGTCCGCGCGCCGTCCAGCGCGGCCCCCCGGCGGCCCCCCACGAGGGGGACGCCGGTTCCGTTGGAGTGGCCGTTGTCGTAGCCGTTAAACCGGTCCGCGCGTCGTCCAGCGCGGACCCCCGGAATCCCCATACGAGGGGGATTCCGGTGCCGTCAGGGTGGCCTTTTGCCGTTGCCGTTCCGAGTTTCTGAAGTTACTGAAAGCGTGGCACCAAGATGGAACATGAACTTTTCGTCGTAGCCCTGGGCGGCAACGCCCTGCTCGCGCCCAGCCAGAAGGGCAGCACCGAGGAGCAGATGCGCAACGCGGAGCGCACCTGCGAACAGCTGAGCTCCCTGCTCAAGCCCGAGTTCCACCTGGTCATCACGCACGGCAACGGCCCGCAGGTGGGCAACATCACCCTCCAGCAGGAGCTGGCCTGCGCCGAGGTCCCCCCCTTGTCGCTGGACGCCTGCGTGGCCATGTCCGAGGGCAGCATGGGGCATTTCCTGCAGATGGCCATGCTCAACGCCCTGCGCCGGCGGCGCTACCGGCGCTACGTGGTCACCTGCATCACCCAGGTCGTGGTACGTCCCGACGACCCCGCCTTCAAGCGCCCCACCAAGCCGGTGGGGCAGTTCTACACGCAGGAGCAGGCCAAGACCCTCATGGCGCAGCGCGCCTGGACGATGCGCGAGGACGCCAAGCGCGGCTGGCGCCGCGTGGTGCCCTCGCCCAAGCCGCTCAAGGTCATCCAGCGCCACATGATCAAGACCCAGGTGCTCTTCGGCGACATCGTCATATGCGTGGGCGGCGGCGGCGTGCCGGTCGTGCAGCTTCCGGACAAGACCTACAAGGCCGTGGAGGCCGTCATCGACAAGGACCTGGCCAGCGCGAACCTGGCCAGCTCCATACGCGCCGACTGCCTCATCATTTTGACCGCCGTGCCCAACGTCTGCCTCAACTACAAGACCCCCCAGGAGAAAACGCTGGCGCAAGTGACCACGGGCGAGCTGCGCCGCCATCTCGACGAAGGGCATTTCGCGGAGGGCAGCATGCGCCCCAAGATCGAGGCCGCGCTCTACCACCTGGCCAACGAGGGCCGGCGCGTCATCATCACCGATATCGAAAGCCTGCCCAAGGCGCTGCAGGGCAAGGCCGGAACCCACATCGCGCGCTACCAGGAGCCATGAATCCATGAAGACCAAGCATCTGACGAACCTGCGCAAGGACCTGACCAGCCTTTCCGACGTGACCAAGGCCGAGCTCGAGGCCTGGTTCGAGCTGGCCGGCCGGCTCAAGAAGGAGCTCAAGGCCGGCAAGACCCACCACCTGCTGGCCGGCAAGAACCTGGCCATGATCTTCCAGAAATCCTCCACGCGCACCCGCGTCTCCTTCGAAATCGCCATGCGCCAGCTGGGCGGCGGCGGGCTCTATCTTTCCGGAAACGAGCTCCAGCTCGGACGCGGCGAGACCATCGCCGACACCGCGCAGGTTCTTTCCCGCTACTGCGACGGCATCATGGCCCGGGTCTACGCCCACTCCGACATCGCCACCCTGGCCAAGCACGCCAGCGTCCCGGTCATCAACGGCCTGTCCGACTTCTCCCACCCCTGCCAGGCCGTGGCGGACTATCTGACCGTCCTGGAGCATAAGGGCAGGCTCCAGGGCCTGACCCTAGCCTACGTGGGCGACGGCAACAACGTGGCCCACAGCCTGCTCTACGGCGGCGCCAAGCTGGGCGTCTCGGTCACGATCGTCTGCCCCAAGGGCTACGAGCCGCAGAAGGCCGTGGTCGACCGCGCCGAATCCGACGGCCGCCAGACCGGCGCCCGCGTCCTGGTCACCAACGACGTATCCGCGGTCAAGGGCGCGGACGTAGTCTATACCGACGTCTGGGCCAGCATGGGCCAGGAGAAGGAACACGAGGAGCGAGTGCGGATTTTCAAGCCTTATCAGGTCAACGACCGCCTCATGGCCATGACCGGGAAAAACGACGCCTTGTTCATGCATTGCCTGCCCGCGCACCGGGGCGAGGAGGTCACCGACGAAGTGGTCGATTCCCCCAACTCCGTCGTCTTCGACGAGGCGGAAAACCGCCTGCACGCCCAGAAGGCCATCCTGGTCAGCCTCATGGCGGGGCGATGAAACGCGCCTGGCTCGTTGTCCTGGCCTCGGCCGCGAGCCTCGGCCTGAGCGGCTGCATCGGCCTGCATTTCCGGCCCGAGGTCCCGGAGCCGCCCCGGGCCTCGGGAGAGCCGGTCGCCCTGCGCGTGGGCATTACCGTAGACAATCCCATACCCCCGGTAGAGGCCTCCGGCATGGGCGCGCTGGCCTTCGGCCGGGAGGCGACCGACCTGGGCCGGATGTTCGCCGACGCCCTGCGCGGCAGCGGCCTCTTCCGCGACGTGCGCTATCCCATGCCCCGCACCCTCTCCGGCCTGCGCAGCGTGGACCTCGTGCTCAACGCCAGCTTCCAGCGCTCCTTCCGGGCCGACCCGGCCAAGGGGGCCAAGGCGGTGGTGACGGGCCTGCTGCTCATGCTGCCCTCGCCGCTGATCGTATACGAGGACGTCCACGCGGCCTCGGGACGCATAACCGTGGAGGACCCCAACGGCGGCTGGGTCAAGGAATATTCCCAGAACGCGGAGCTCACCGCGGCCTGGAAGCTCTTCAGCGAGATGCGCTCGTATAAGGAAGGCCCCAAGGCCGCGGCCCGGGCCTTGACGGCCATGCTGATCGAAGCCATCGTCGCCGACCGGTCCACGTTCGAGGACCTGGCGCGGGGCAAGGGCCCGGCCTCCGCCTCCGCCGCGCAACCGCCCCGGCCGGCGCGTCCGGCGGCCGCCGCCCAATCCACCGCCAGCGCCGCATGGAGGAACCCGCGCGGCCCGCGGCCGCGCCCGCCGCCGCGGAGGCAGAGCCGGCCCAGAGCCCCGCCGAAACGGCCCAGCCGCCCCGGCCTAATAAACCCAGCGGCGATTTGGACAGCCAACTCCTGCCTTGAACCCGGCCCCCGAGCGCACGGAAGCCGACCGCGAAAAGCATCGGGTGGCCTCCATATCGGTGGCCGCCGCGGCCCTGATCACCGCCGCCAAGCTCGCGGTGGGCCTCTGGACCAACAGCTTGGGCATACTGTCCGAGGCGGCCCATTCCGGGCTGGACCTGGTCGCCGCGGCCATGACCCTATGGGCGGTTTCCGTCTCCGGGCGCCCCCCGGACAGCGGCCACACCTACGGCCACGGCAAGGCGGAGAACCTCTCCGCGCTCTTCGAGACCTTGCTTCTGCTGGTCACCTGCGGCTGGATCGTTTGGGAGGCCGGCGACCGCCTGTTCTTCCGCCAAGCCCACGTGTCCGTCAACGCCTGGTCTTTCGCGGTGGTGGCGCTTTCCATCGGCGTCGATTACTGGCGCTCCCGGGCGCTCAAGCGCGCCGCGGACAAATACCGCAGCCAGGCCCTGGAGGCCGACGCCCTGCATTTCTCCACCGACATCTGGTCCTCCGCCGTGGTCCTCGTCGGCCTGGTGGGCGTGCTGGCCGCCTCGAGCCTAGGCTGGCCCTGGCTCGCCCGCGCCGACGCGGTGGCGGCCCTGGGCGTGGCGCTCATCGTGATCCTGGTCTCCTACCGGCTGGGCCGCAAATCCGTGGACGACCTGCTCGACGCCGCGCCGGCCGGCCTGCCCGAAACGGTGGCGGCCGCGGCCCGAGTGGAGGGCGTGAGGGAGGTCAGGCAGGTCCGCGTGCGCCGCAGCGGCCCCTCCTTCTTCGCCGACGTCGTCGTCGCCGTCGGGCCGGACTCGCATCTGGAGCGGGCCCACGCGATAGCCGACGCGGCGGAGGAATCGATCCGCGCCGCGCTGCCCGGGGCCGACGTCGTCGTCCACGTCGAGCCCGGCGCCGCCGAGGCCGATCCGCTCGCCCTGGCCCGCGCCGTCGCGGCGCGCCACGAGCTGGCCGCGCACAACCTGCGCGTCGCGGAGGACGACGGGGGGCGTTCGCTCGACCTGCACGTCGAGGTCCCCGCGGCGCTCAGCCTCGAGGCGGCCCACCGCCGGGTCAGCGCCTTCGAGTCGGATCTGCGCCGGAGGCTGCCCGGGCTGCGCGCCATCGTGACCCATATCGAGCCGGTTGAAGATGACGACCTGGCCGGAAAAACCGACGACGCCGCCGAACGGCTCTTGCGCCAAGCCCTGGAAAGCTTCCAAGCCGCCGAGGGGGTCGCGCTGTCGCCGCACAAGATCTCGGTGCGTTCCTGCGCGGGGCAACTCTCGGCGTCCCTGCACTGCTACCTGCCCCCCGCCACCCCCGTCAAGCAAGCCCACGACCTCACCGTCCGGCTCGAGCGCCACCTGCGCGCCGCGCAGCCGGACCTGGGCCGCGTCGTCATCCACGTAGAGCCCTCCGGCGACCCCGACTGATTCTTGGTGCCACGCTTTCAATAACTTCAGGAACTCGGCGCCCCAACCTGACTCTTGCCCATTCCTGTCGCCTATTGGATAATAGCTGGAGTAAAAGGAGAGCGCCATGAGATACGAACTGCCCCCCCTGCCCTATCCGCAAAACGCCCTGACGCCGCACATCTCGGCGGAGACGATCGAGTTCCATTACGGCAAGCACCATAAAGCCTACGTGGACACGATGAACAAACTGCTCACCGGCACGCCCTTGGAAAAGGAACGCAGCCTGGAGGACATCGTCCGCGCCGCGCCGCAAGGACCGGTGTTCAATAACTCCGCCCAGGTCTGGAACCACAACTTCTACTGGCAAAGCCTGCGGCCGCAAGGCGGCGCCCCGAACGGCAAACTCGCGCAGTTGATCGACAAGGGCTTTGGAAGCTTCGCCAAATTCCAGGAGATGTTCACCCAAAAGGCCCTCGGCCAGTTCGGCTCCGGCTGGACCTGGCTTATCCTGAAGGACGGGGCTCTGGCGGTGGAAAGCACCTCCAACGCGGCCACCCCCCTGACCTCGGGCGGACACCCGCTGCTCACCTGCGACGTCTGGGAGCACGCCTACTACATCGACTACCGGAACGCGCGCGCCAAGTACTTGGAAAGCTTCTGGAAGATCGCCAATTGGGACTTCGCGGCCAAGAACCTCGAGGCCGCAGCCTTGGTGAGCTTTCCGGAGCAGAAACGATAAGCCGTTAAGGAAGGTCCGCGCGCCGTCCAGCGCGGACCCTCGCACGCCCCCTATGAGGGGACGGGCGATTCCGTCGGGGTGGTTTACGCCGCGCAGCGCCTGAACAACAAGCAGGCGTTGGTGCCGCCGAATCCGAAGGAATTGGACATGGCGTACTCCACCGCGACATCCCGGGGCTTATTGGGCACGTAGTCCAGGTCGCACGCCGGGTCGGGATTCTCGTAGTTGATGGTAGGCGGGATCTTGCCTCGATTCACGACCAAGGCGCTCAGGCCCGCTTCCACCGAGCCCGCCGCGCCGAGCAGGTGCCCGGTCATGGACTTCGTGGAACTGACCATCAGGCCGTTCTTGGCGTGCGCGCCGAATATCTTCTTGATGGCCATGGTCTCGAGCTTGTCGTTGAACGGAGTCGAGGTGCCGTGGGCGTTGATGTAGCCGACCTGTTCCGGAGCGATGCCGGCGTCGTTCAGGGCGTTCTGCATGACCCGGCAGCCGCCGTCGCCGTCCTCGGAAGGCGCGGTTATGTGATAAGCGTCCCCGGACATGCCGTAGCCGCAAAGCTCCGCGACGATCGCGGCGCCGCGCATCCGGGCGTGCCCCAATTCCTCGAGGACCAGGATGCCGGCACCCTCGCCCATGAGGAAGCCGTCGCGGTCGCGCTCGAAGGGCCGGCTGGCCCGCTGGGGCTCGTCGTTGCGCCGGGTCAGCGCCCGCATGTTGCCGAAGCCCCCCACGGACAGCGGGGTGATGGCCGCCTCCGAAGCGCCGCAGATCATGGCGTCGGCGTCGCCGCGCTGGATGATCCGGAAGGAGTCCCCGATGGCGTGCGCGCCGGAGGAGCACGCGGTGCAGGTGGCCGTGTTGGGGCCCTTGGCTCCCGTGCGTATGGAGACCTGGCCGGCGGCCAGATTGATGATGCACGACGGGATGAAGAAAGGCGAAATCCTGCGCGGCCCGCCCTTCATGAGCTCGGAATGCTCGTTTTCGATCGTGGAGAAACCGCCGATGCCGGAGCCGATGTTGACGCCGACCCGCGGCCCGTTTTCCGCGGTGATGGACAGGCCCGAGGACTTAACCGCGAAGTCGGCCGCCGCGATGGCGTACTGGATAAAGGGGTCCATCTTCTTGAGTTCTTTTTTCTCGACCCAGTTCAGGGGATCGAAGCCCTTGAGCTCCGCGGCGATTTTGGTCGAGAACAGAGCCGTGTCGAACTTAGTGATCGGCCCGGCGCCGCTGCGGCCTTCCATGAGGCCGCTCCACGTCGGCTCCGTCCCGATGCCCAGGGGAGTGATGATTCCGATGCCCGTCACGACCACTCTGCGTTTCAAGAAGCCTCCTTGACTGGCGCCAGCGGGATTCATGATATCAAAAATGCCGGTCCGTCCACCCGCGCCGACGGATTATCGCCACTCCGACGGAACCGGGCGTCCCCTCGCAGGGGACGCCCGGTGGTCCGCGCCTGAACGACGGCGCGGACCTGGCTTAAGGGCCGCGTCCGCGTAACATTTCGGAAACACGACTGGTGTTGAATATATTTGGAGCCGTCGGAGAGTTCGGACCAGGTACGCCCGCAACCCCACCCCGATCCTCAATCGGATAAGAGCTCCCTCCAGGCCGCGCCGCAAGGCCGTTCCTGACCCAGGATCACTCCGCCCGCCGCGCGCGGACGGATTCGCGCGAGGGAATCGCAATGAAGGAAGAAATCATCGCCGAGGCGGCGCCCCTCCTAGCCGAGGAGCACCC
>JAQUMZ010000144.1 GCA_028717865.1 Elusimicrobiota bacterium
CGGTTACCTTGTCGTGGACGTGGCGGACGGCGCGCGCGCCCTGGACGAGGCGCGGCAGCGGCCGGAGCCCGTGCATCTGGTGATCACCGACGTCATAATGCCCGGCATGAGCGGGCCGGAACTGGCCCGCCGCATCCAGTCCCTGCACGCCGCCGCGAAAATACTGTTCATATCCGGCTACACGGACCAGGTCTTGTCGGACTACGAGGTCCTGCGCGGCCGGTTGCCCTTGATCCCGAAGCCGTTCGCCCCGGACGCGCTGCTGCGCAAGGTGCGGGAGGTCCTGGATAGCGCGGACGCCCCGGCTGCGATACCGGCGGACCGGCAAGCGCAGAGGCCTATTTCACCGCAAGGATTGGAACCCCAGTCTCTCCGGTAGTATCGAGAGCGGTCGATCCTATTCGACCACCTCCAATACGCCGCGCATCCCTTTGTCCCTGTGGCTCTTTAAAAAAGGGAGCTTTTTGCCGCAATAGAACTCGTATTTCCCCGGCCGGGTCGGGGTGAACCTGGCGGTGCGCGGCTCTTTGGACAAGGACACGGAGACGACGACCCTGCCTTCCGGGTCCTTGAGGATGAAATCGTGAGGCACGAGCGAGGAGTCCTTCCGCAGGCTCAGCTCCAGCGGCACGTTGACTTTCGCGACGACATGGTCGGGCCGGAAGAAATAACTGCCGCCAACGACCTCGACTCGTTGTATGCCGTCGGAGCCGAGGACCGCGGTGGCCGTCGGCAAGCTTTGCGCGAAGGCAAGGCCCGCGAGTCCCAGCGCCAGAGTCAACGCCGAAGCCGGATTTTTCATGGCAATCTCCTTGATTGGATTCCCGGATGACGCAGTATAAGTCTCCACGCATGTCCTTTGGTACTGCGGAAATGGAAACCAATCTTGACCGGAGGATGTCGGAGAGCGTGGACGGAAAGGGAATCTACGGAGCGGGAGAGGGGATCGAGCCCCCGTCTAGAGCTTGGGAAGCTCCCATTCTACCATTGAACTACGTCCGCGATTGCGGTGCAAAAATAAACACAATTTCCATGGATGTCCGTCAACTCCGGCGCCGACATGCCGCCGCTGTTATGTCCTGGCGATAATACTTGCAGAAGCGAGAGACCTCGTTGTGATTGCCGACGAAGCGGAATGTAATGGCATTCCCCTCATCACCGCGCCATCAGCGCGAACACGCCCCAGCCCAGGTATTCACGCGTGCAAGCGGCGTGGCGCTCGGGGTCCGAGGTTAGTTTGGCCCGAACATCTTTCGCGAGCTCGTCGTTGGGATTGGCTTCAAGCCAGCGGCGCATGGTGAGCCACTTGGCCGCCTCGTATCTGTCCCAGCCGTCTTGGTCCGCCAAAACCATTTCCACGACGTCGTAGTCGAGCTGGCCGAAAGACGCGAGAAGTCGTGGAAGCAGGAGAAATTCGGAGATCGAGTCGGCAAGGCACCCCTTGGCAATTCCTTCCGTCGGCGGCAGCCGCCGCCAGTAGGGTTCGCCGATGAGGATGATTCCTCCGGTGCGCAGGCTCTTCGCCAGAAGCTCGATGGTGCCGGCGACTCCCCCTCCGATCCATGTGGCGCCGACACAGGCTGCCACACCGGCCTTCCCGTCGGAGACGTAGCCGGCGGCATCGCCATGGATGAACTTGACTTGATCGGCGACGCCGAGTTCTTTGGCGCGGAGTTTTGCTTGCTCGGTGAATAATTGGCTCATGTCGATGCCGGTGCCGATGATTCCGTAATCGCGCGCCCAGGTGCAGAGCATCTCCCCCGAACCGCTGCCAAGGTCGAGCACTCGGGTCCCCCTTTCCAGACGCAGCGCCGCGCCGAGGGTGGCGAGTTTTTCGGGTGTGAACGGGTTGTGGATGCGGTGAGCGCTTTCGGTGATGTTGAAGATTCGCGGGATATCCATTGCAGAAAATCTCCTTATGGGTGTGAATAGATTAGCTGAAATCCCTGAGGCTGTCCAAGAAGCGGCTGCCGTTTCCGTGATTCAGAAGATACGATAGCCTCGGACTCGTCTGTCCGATAGGCGCCCGGCGGCGTATCGATGAAGGATGCTTCCCATGAGGGTTTGGTATGGAATGCCCTCCTGCAGTGCGATAGTCTGCAATTCGTCCAAATCCTTGGATGAAATGCGGATATTGACTCGCTTGTCCTTGCGCAAGGTGTTTTTGGCGTACCGGCGATGCCGTGCGATTTCATGTCGGACGTTCGGCACGGCCTTCCATTCGCCTCGCGCGAAGGAGGCTTCCAGGGCTCGCTCTTCTTTGTCCAGCTTAATCTTTTTCATTCGGGCCTCCCAGGAGGTCTCGGGTCGCCTTTCGGCTCGGGATGATGGTCTTGAGGAATTTGCCTTCCGCGGTTTCGACGAAGGGGACAAGGAAGGCATAGTTGTCGACTTTCATGATAAGCAGGCGCTGATTTGGGTACCGCTTCCGATTCGGATGTTCATAGACGCCCAGGACGTCTCCGCGTTCGATATGCAGCACCACCTGCTCAAAGCCGATGCCCCGAGTGGCCTTAAGGCGCTCGTTCTTTTCCGGGCTCCACCTGTAGCAGTCCACAGTGATGAGTATATCACGATGTGTGCCTTATGGCAACACTGCATCCATGACGCCATATATATGTTAATATGCCATCCTAGTCAAAGAGGCGCCCTCATGGTCAGAACCACGATCTATCTTCCGGAATCCCTGCACAGCGCGCTGAAGCATCTGGCCGTCGAGCTGCGCTGTCCCATGGCGGACTTGCTCCGCAAGGCCGTGAAATCTACATACAGGGCGGAACTGGGCGAGTTGCGGGCGGCCCAGAAGGCCTGGAAAGCTCGCCTCAAGAGACCCTCCAAGGCGGTCTCGGCCCGGAGCCAAGCCAGCATGAAATTCCGCGAAACCAGACAACGGCGGGATCGTTTAAAAATACTTATCGCGTCTGAGTAAATCTGGAGCGGGCGAGGGGAATCGAACCCCCGTCTAGAGCTTGGGAAGCTCCCATTCTACCATTGAACTACGCCCGCGACTACGTCATTCTATTGCATCCCGCGGCGGCCGTCAAGCTTTGCGCTCAGGAATTCTTGACCAGATCCAGGAATTCCTTGCGGGTGCGCGCGTCCTTCTGGAAGCACCCGAACATCGCGCTGGTCACCGTGGGCGAAAGCAGGCTGCGCGCCCCGCGCATCTCCATGCACAGGTGCCTGGCCTCCATGACCACGGCCACCCCTTTCGGGGCGAGTTTCTCGGCCAGGGTCTCGGCGATCTGGGTGGTCAGGCGCTCCTGGACCTGCAGGCGTCGGGAGAATACGTCCACGAGCTTGGGGATCTTGGACAAGCCGATGATGCGGCGGTTCGGAATGTAGGCCACGTGCGCCTTGCCGAAAAACGGCAGCAGGTGGTGCTCGCAAAGGGAATAGAACGTTATGTCCTTGACCAGGACCATCTCGTTGCACGCTTCCTCGAAAAGGGCCCCGTTGATGATCCGGTCGATGTCCTCGCGGTAGCCGCGGGTCAGTTCCCTCAGGGACGCGGCCACGCGCAGGGGCGTGCGCTTCAGGCCCGGGCGGGAAGCATCCTCGCCCAGCTCCTTGAGCATCTCCAGAACGCAGCCGGCGAGCGGGTCTTGGGCGGGAGCTTTCATGGCGCCGTCTAGGATAGCAAAATCCTAAGCAGCCGGGGTGGTGGACGCTTGCGCCGCCGTTTCCGGCAGGTTGGCCAGGCATTGCCGCAGGGCCTGCCGCGAGCTGTGGGCGCAGGAGAAGCCCAGGGCCGCCTTGATCTTCGCGTTGGACGCGACGAGCGGATGGGCCAGGTAAGGCGCCACCCCCTCCGGGACGGTCGTCGCGAAGAGCTTGCGCCCGAGGAAGAGGGCGGACCAGATCAGCCACAAGGGCAGGGGCAGGCAGGGCTTGCCCAGGCAGCCGCAGACCTCGGCCACGGTGAGGGCGTCGTCCGGGGCGACGTTGAAGGCGCCGCGGCAATCGCGCGCCTCGATGGCGCGGCAGAAGGCGGCGGCGGCGTCCTCCTCGCTGAGCAGTTGCAGTCCGCCCCGCCGGCACCAGGCGCGCAGGCCGAACGGCAGGCGGCGCAGGCGGCGCACGGGGCCGTCGGGGCGCTCGCCGGGGCCCACCACGGCGGCCAGGCGCAGGACGCAGACCTGTAGGCTGCGCCGGACCTGGGGCAGGGAGCGTCCGAGCTCCTCCTCCATGAGGCGCTTGTGGAAAGCGTAGGGCAGGCCCCCCGCGCGCAGCGGGTCGGACTCGGTCAGCGGTCGGCCGAGCCGGCGGGCCCCGTAGGCCGAGGTCGAGCTCGCGATCACGAGCTTCTGGACCAGGACGCACTTGTCCGCCGCCTCTAGGACCACCAACGTGCCGTGAACGTTGGTCTCCTTGGCCAGCACGGCCTGCGCCGGGTTGGCGTTGCGGAAGGCCAGGTGGACGACCGCGTCGACGGCTTCCTCCTCCATGAGGCTGCGCAGCAGGTAACCGTCGCGGATGTCGGCGGCGACCGCGCGCAGCTTGGCATGGGGGCGCAAGGGCGGCGCGACGCCGTCCAGGGCGATCACGCGCTGGACCAGGGGATGCTCGAGCAGGCGCGGTATAACCACCTCTCCCAGATAGCCGCGGCCGCCGGTGACCAGTATCCGTCTCGACATCGCGCTATTCTAGCTCATTTCAGAACCGGTAGGAGAACGACAACCGGTGCGCGATGCCCAGGACGCCGAAGGGCGTCCAGGCATAATCGAAACCCAAGCGCCACAAGCCCAAGCCCGCGCCCAGCGCCAGGCCGCTGAGTCCCTCCAGATCGGACATCGTCCTGCCTTCCCAGCCCAGCCGCCCCGCCGCCGAGAAGCCGGGATCGATGGGCACGCGCAGCTCGGTCCCGAAGGACGGATATATCCCGCGATCGCGGGCGCCGGTGACGTCCGCGGCCACGGACCAGCCCGGGCGCAGGCGCAGGCTTTGGCCCAAGACCACCTGCAGGGGCAGCGGATCGGATTGCCGATGGAACTTCAGGCCGCCGCCGACGTTGTGGGCCGAGAGGGAGGCCGCGTAGGGCAGGTAGCCCAGGCGGCCGCGCAGGCGCAGGCCGAAGTCCGCGGCCCCGCCGGTGGCCCGCTCCCGTATGCTTTCCGTGACCAGCTTCAAGCCCACGCCGGCGTCGAGATTGCGCGTCAGCGTGCCGCCCCAGGACACCATCGCCGCGGCGTCCTGGGGCGTGAAGCTTTCCCCGGTCGCCTGTCCGGTATTGTCCACGGTCCCGATGGCGCCGACGTTCAGATAGAGGACGGCCACGCCTACCGCCCCGAGCGGGTTGTCGCGCGCGCCGCGTCGCGCGCGGCCCAGGATGGAATCGACGGGCTGGGCGTAGGCCAGGAAATCGTAGAAGACCGATTGGTAGAGCGCGCCGTGGGTGGCCGTGGCGTGCCGGTGGCGCAAGGCGGCCAGGCCGGCCGGATTCCAGTAGACCGCGGCGGCGTCCTCGCAGAGGGCGCGGCCGGCGTTGCCCATCGCGGCGGCGCGGGCGTCGGCCCCGAACTCCAGGAATTGGGCGGCGCTGGTCCCCGCGTCGCGGCGCGCGAACTCCGAGCGGGCGGTCCGGGGCATAAGCAGGGCCGCCGTCAGCAGGACGGCCGCCTGGGCCCGCGCCGGGAGCGCATTCATTTTTCTATCGCCAGTTTGAGTATCCGCGTCGAGCCGTCGAGGTCGGACTTGATCCGGGCGAAGTACACGCCGCTGGCCACGGGCGCGCCCGCGTCGTTGCGCCCGTCCCAGCGTTTGGTGCCGGCGTCCGGACCCGAGAACGCCAACTCCGCGACCTTCTCTCCGGAAAGGGTGAATATCCGGATGGAGCCGGCGGCCGGGAGGTTGGCGAAGGACAGCTCCGGGGCGTCGAAGCGGCCGGAGGAGCCCGGCAGCCAAGGGGTGGGATAGGCCGTGACCCGCTCGAGCGCCTGGCCGATCGTGCTGGCGCCGAAAAGCGCGAAGATCGAGAAATGCGAGACCACGGCCGCGGCGCGCCGGGCGGCGCGGTCGACCGTCGTGGGCAGCGCGTCCCAGCCCAGCACCACGGGGTCGAGTGTGTAGAAGCGCAGCTGGGACGCCGCGACCGGCGGACTGGCGCCGTCGACCAAGCCGTCGCCGTCGGCGTCGTTGTAGGGGACGGAGAGGTTCGCCGAGGAGCCCAGGCTGCCGTTGTAATAAGAGCCGCCCACCTTGGGTACGATCTCAAGCAAGGAACCGGGGATGAGGACCTGCCCGGTCGGGGCGCGGGCCAGCGCGTCGTTGAGCGCGGCGTTGGACACCTGCAGGGGGTGGCCGAGCGGGTCGCCGGATACGAAAATGTCGGCCGCCGCCCCGAATGCGTTGGGCGGCAGGGTGAGCAGAACCCCGTTGTTGGGGCCGGGAGGCACGTAGCTCGCGGGCTGGTGGCTCCGGTAGAATTCGGCTACTTGGGCGTCGTCCAGCGCCAGGGAGAGCAGGCGGACGTCGTCGACCGCGCCGGAGAAGCCCAGGTCGTAGGCCAGGGCGCCGCTTTGCCGGTTGCAGACGGTCACGGCGTGGGAGTTGGCCGCGTGGGCTCCGGTTGCCGCGGCCGTGGCGCTGAGCACGCCGTCGATGTA
This sequence comes from Elusimicrobiota bacterium, assembly GCA_028717865.1. Classification (GTDB taxonomy): domain Bacteria; phylum Elusimicrobiota; class Elusimicrobia; order UBA1565; family UBA9628; genus UBA9628. The sequence continues at coordinate 6,606 of JAQUMZ010000144.1, forward strand.
GACGCGGGCCTGGGCGGCGGCCTGGTCGTAGACCCCGGTGACCAGGCGCCACTGTCCGGCCGTCGCGGCGGGATTGGCCACGGCCAGGGCCGTGCCCGCTCCCACGCGAACCCGGAAGCGGTAGCGCTTGGCCCCGCCCGAGGTCCCCAGTTCCAGGCTGAAGGCCTCGTCGCCCCCGTTGCCCTTGGCCACGACGGCGGCGCCCTCGGGCAGGGTGGTGGTCTCAGGCTTGACCCAGGCGCTGACCGTCAAGGAGCCCGGAAAATCGAAGGGCGGCGCCCGGT
>JAQUMZ010000145.1 GCA_028717865.1 Elusimicrobiota bacterium
GGGCCTATTACGAAATCTGGGGCAGCCTGGAGAGCGCCAACCGGGCGCTCTGGGCCGCGCTCTGGCTGGCCGCCACCGTGGCCATCCTGTCGCTCATTGTCGTGCGGGTGCTTGCCGGCAGGCCGCCAGTCGTCATCAGGGTGGACGGCGCCGGGCAGGCGCAAGTCGCGGCCGCCGGCAGCCAGACCGCGGTCAGCGAGGCCGAGATCAAGAACTTCCTCACGCTGTTCGAGAAGTTCTTCACGGAGCTCAACGCCTACACCTATGACGCGGACCTCAAGCTCGCATTCTCCATGATGACCCCAGAGTTCCGGATCAAGGCCAATGACATCCTCAAGCGCGGCGGAGCGGTGGAGGACATCAAGGCGTCCATGGGCAAGACGGTCCTGACCCTCACGGAGATCATTATCGTCAAGGAGACGCCCCAGGTGCTCGAATGCCTGGTCAAAGGCTACCGGCAGGTCGGCTCCTACAAGCCGGACGCCGATCCGAAAGAGGCGGTTTTCGAGCGCAGCGTGATTCTTAAAAAGGTCCAGCGCTCCGGCGACGCCCCCTACGGGGTTCTCGTGCAGGACTGGGCGGAGAGCTTGTTCAAGCGGGCATGACCCAGGCCCCCGTTTGGCTCACCGTGGGGATCACCGTGACCCTGGCGGCAGCGTTCTGGCTCCCCTACAGGTGGCTGGAGACCCGTCCCACGCCCTACGCGCCCCTGCAAGGAGCGGTCATCTCGCTGGTGAAGCCTCAGCCCGCTCCCGCGTCCGCCCAGCCCCCGCGGGCCGGCTCGCAGACCGCCGGCGCGCGGCGCGCGAGCCGCCGCTTCCGATCTGCGGCGCGCGAGCCCATCGCCGCGGCCAAGCCGGTCGAGGCGCCCCCTGCGCCGCCGGCCGAGGCCTCCGGGGCGATAGCCGCGGCGCCGCCCCCGCCCCAGCCCGCGACCTCGGCCTCATCCCGCGACATGCAGCTCGACGACCTCGCTATGCGGTTCGAGGCCGACCCCGCGAAGTATCCCCTGGACCGGCGCAAGACGCAAGGCGGCATCACGTTCAGTCTGGCCGCGATCGGCCGCGAAGGGAGTCTGTTCGTCCTCAAGGTCGCGGTGGCCAACGACACGGACGCGGATTTCTTCATAGCCGGGTTCACCGTCCAGGCGGGCCGCTCCGAGCTTGCGGCCCGCTCCCTCTTCCGGATTCTCGTCGAGCCGCGCAGGACGCGGGAGGGCTACGTCATGTTCGGCCGGCCGTCGTCGCAGTCCGCCGTCAAAATCACGCTAAAGGAGGATGGAGGCAGGGGCTCGGCCGTCGTTATGCCGATCCCCTACTCGTTCTAAAACCATGACCACCACAGAAACCACGGTAAAGCCCGTACCGCCAGCCCCGCCGGTCTTGGACAACCGCCCGGCTCCGCCGGCCGCGGCGCTGTTCCGCTTCCAGTTCAAGAAGCAGTACGGCGGCCTCTACAGCAACCGGCACGACAAGTTCGTCCTGCGCGAGGAGCATATCGCCGAGCTTAAGCGCCTGGTCCGGGAGCACAACGGAGAATATCCCGGCCGGACCGAGGCCATCAGCCTCAGCGACATCGTCAACGCGGCGCTAGACCTGGCGCTCGAGCATCCCATGGCCTTCCAATACCGGGCCACGGCGGCCACCCTGCGCGACGCCCTCGGCCGCGAGGTGTACCGCCGGGCCTTCCTGCACTTCATGCGCCACGAGGTGCTCTGAGTGAAGGCCGCCGCGGCCGCGCTGCTCGTCTTCCTGCCGTTACGGTGCTTGGCGGGATCGGCCCTGCTCGATCCCAGCGTCTTCGACAGCACCCTGGCCAAGAGCGCCGCGCCCGAGGCGTGGCAGGGGATTACCGTCAAGCCCAAGCGGGAGACGCGCTACTTCCTGCCCACGGGCTTCACCTTCCCGGCCCGGCTGGAGAACGCGGTCTACTCCTACAACGTCGAGACCCCGGCCATGGCAGCGGTCGAGCGCGACGTGGAGTATCTCGGGAAGATCGTCATCCCGGCCGGGACCAGGATGATCGGAACCGTGTCGGTCCAGCAGAGCCACGACCGGATACTCATTACCTTCCACACCATGGTATTCCCGGAGGGCGACGAAGTGAAGTACCTGGGAATGGGCCTGTCCCTGGACGGCTCCGCCGGCATCAAGGGCAAGGTGGAGACCCACAAGGATTCCGCGGTGGCCAACACCGTGCTCAAATCCGTCCTCGGGGGCACCCAGCAGGCCCTGGTCATGTCCGGCATCAGCCCCATCGCCGCCGGGGCCACCCAGGGACTCGTCGGCGAAGCCAACGCCACCTTGGAGACGCAAAGGCAGCAGGTCAACACCAGCATCTCCGTCGAGGCGGAAACCGGGCTCCGGGTATATCTTCCTCAGCGGCTGGAGTATTGATTATGAAGCCGGCAACGCGACGGACAACGAGGTTCTGAACATGGGCCGACACCGCAAGCAGCCTCCCGTCTTCCGCCTTGAAGCGCGGTATGTTCCGGCTTCCGCGGAAGACGCGAAGTACGCCATCTCGTCTTTGGCGCTTATGTACCGCCACGTCATGCTGCGCAATACCAGGGTTCTCGCCACGCTGCGCCGCGCCGAGGCCCTCCCCGCGAGGCCGCGGCCATGATCGAATTCGACCTGCGGTTCCCGAAACTCGATCCCCTCCGGGACGAAAGCCGCGTAAGAACGCTGCGCGACAGCCTCCTGGCCATCGCGGGCGGCTTCACTGAAATTCCGGCGCGCTTCCTGCCGGATATCATCCCAGGAGACGGCTTGGGCTATATCGTCGGCCTGGACGGGCCCGACGGGCTGGCGGCCCTGGAGGACCGTCTGTCCTGGCTGGCCGATGCCTGGGATTTGCCGGCGCCCCGGCCCCTGCGCGCCTCCGCGGGACCCCGGCGCAACCATGGATTCTTCCTCGTGCCGAAACTGGCGAACCGCGACGCGGCCGGCCGCCGCCGCGAGCTCTTCCGGCCCACGCGCTGGGCGCGCATCCGCGCCGCGCTCAAGGGCCGCCTGTCGCACCCCGTGGGGCTGGTCTACGGCGAATGGCTGCCGGGGGAATCCAGCGCGGCGACGGATTCCGACGTGTCCTATATGTTCGTGTTCCGTCTGGAGGGCGATACGGACGCGCGCTTCCTGCGCCGGTTCATCGAGCAGGAGATATTCGACTGCGGCGTCGAATGCGACCAGGAGGCGATATACCTCTCGATCGGCGGCCTCGGGTTGTACGTGCCCCAGCCCGGCGCCGCGCATGACTAAGATGCAGCCATCACAAACCATGGGGGTTGACAAATGCAAACCTGCCTGCTATCCTATCCGGGAGGAGGACACCGGAATGGGAGGCTCTTACGTGACGCTTGAGGGGACGCAGGTCCCGCTGGGACGGCTGACCGCGGAGGAGCGCCGCTTCCTGGGACACATGGTCAGCCAATTCAAGCGGGGCGGAAGCTACTTGGACTTCGAGAACGCGTACATGGACCCGCAGTCCGCCGTCTTCCGCCACGCCAGGCGCCTGGGCAGGCCGGTCGAGGAGACGCCCCTCTACCGCGTCTGCGACGACCTGGCCCGGCGGCTCGGAATCCGGCAGGGCTACCTCGTCAAGGAGGAGGTCGTCCGCTATCCGGAGCCGCCGGCTGGCGAGCGGCGCGAACTGACCACCGGCGAGGTGGCGAAGCTCGCCGCCTGCACCCATGAGGCGGTGAGGAAGGCGATCCGCACGGGCCGCTTGCGGGCGCGCCGGGTCGGGCACCTTTCGCTCATCTGGGAGCAGGATGCCGAAGCCTTCGCGGAGTCCAGGCGGACGCGCGCGCGCTCGGACAAGGAGCGCCGGCACGCATGATTTCAAGGGAGCGCGCCGCCGGAAGGCCCGGGCGGCCGAGGCTCTTCTTCCGCCGGGACAACGACAACGCCCGGCCGGAGAAGCCGAAGGCGCAGAAGGTCGCATGCTATGTCCGCGTATCCACCGAAGAACAGGCTCAAAGCGGCTACTCGATCCCCGCGCAGATCGAGAAGCTCGAGCATATGTGCAAGTCCCAAGACTGGCAGATGCTCCCCACCTACGTGGACGACGGCTACTCGGGCAAGAACCTGGAGCGCCCCGCCATCCAGCGGCTTCTGGCCGACGCCCGCAAGCGCAAACTCGACCTCATCCTGGTCTACAAGCTGGACCGGTTTTCGCGGCGCCTGAGCGACCTCGTCCGCCTGGGCGAGGAGTTGGAGCGCCTCGGCATCGGCCTTCGCTCCATGACGGAGCCCTTTGACACGACCTATCCGGCCGGGAAGCTCCTGTTCAACATGCTCGGCTCTTTCGCCCAGTTCGAAAGGGAACTCATCGGGGAGCGGACGCGCCTGGGGCTGCGCCGGCGGCTGCGCGAAGGGAAGTGGAACGGCCGGCCCACCTTCGGCTACGCGGTGGGAAAGGAAGGCTGTTTGGAGCTGCATCCCACGGACGGTTCGGCCGCCAAACGGATTTTCCACCTGTTCCTTGAGGAGCTCCTTGGAGTAACCCTGATTACCAGGCGGATGAACGATGAGGACAAGGCTTCCAGCCGGCGCGGCCGCTGGCATAACATGTCGGTCTGGAACATGCTGACCAACCCCGTGTACGCCGGACAAGTGATTATCGGCGGCGAGATCCACGCCGGCCACCATCCCGCGCTCATCACGAAGGAGCAATTCGACCTGATCCAAAGTAAGCTCAAGTCCAACGCGCTCACGCCTCCGGAGACGCTGCACAGCCGCAATATCCTGACCGGCATCATCCGGTGCGGCAAGTGCGGTTCGCACTTGACCACGGCCAAGGGGAAGGGCAGCACGTACGACTACTACGCCTGCACCAAGCGCGTGAACGACGCCGGCTGCGACTTGCCTTACATACCCGCCCGGGCCATCGAGGCCTGCGTGCTGGCGGCGCTTCGGAAGCTCGCGGGCGAGCCGGAAATGATCGAGAAGTATCTGGCCGAGCACAAGGCCCAGGACGAGGAACTGCTGGCCAGGCTCCGCCTGGAGAGAACCGCATTGCAGCACAAGCTCGACGGCATGACCCGCGCCAAGGACGCCAAGGTCCAGTGGCTGGCGCAGACCCTTCCCGACAAGACGGTGGCGGACGAGGTGGGCAAGGAGATCGCGCGCCAGCTCGAAGGCATCGGCGCGACCGCCGAGAACCTGCGGAGCCTGGACAGGCGCATCACCGAGGTTTCCGCCGAAACGGCGAAGTCCGAAGAGATCGCGGAGTTTCTGACGCGTTTCGACGAAGGATTCGGCTCTCTGACCGTCCCTCAGAAGAGGCGCATGGTCAAGAGCCTGGTTCAGGAAGTCAGAGTGTCCAGTCTCTGCGACGCGAAGGTCGTTTTTTCAATCCCGTTCAGCGCCGTTCCGGAATGGAAAACGGGGCCTAAACAGGCCCCGTTTGTCGACGAGGAACGGCATAAGGACGTTCCTACCGAACTGCTCGCGTCCCGGACTGCTGGTTCCCTTCCAAATAAAACCTGGCTGCCCGAGGCATACAGTCCACAAAAATATCCCGTATCGAAAAAACCTTTTGTTTTGTGGGATGTTTCCAAGTGCCTAACGATACGGGCTCGCCACGGACGCCAAAAAATCGTCAATAATGCGGCCTTCCAGGACCATAAAACGATACGGGATAAGACGGTCAAAAAGCCCGCTCCGCCACGCATCCAGGCCCTCCTACGGCAAGGCCATGAACTCAAGGCACGGCTGGCCGCCGACCGCAGCCTCACAAAGACGGCCGTGGCCAGGGAGGCAAGACTCGACCTGCCCCAATTGACCCGCCTTCTGCGATTGACCAACCTCTCCCCGGAGATCCAGCAGCATATTCAGGCCCTGCCGCCTTCCGTTGGTCGGATCGTAGTAACGGAGCGCCGCCTACGGCCCATCGCAAAACTCCCGAGCCATCGGGATCAGAACCAACGGTTCCGGGAATTGCTCCGGGCCCCGGTGCGGGCCCGCAAGACGCCCCCCACCATCGTTCAACTCCCCGTTCCACCAGCGGTAGCCCCCCTGGCGTCCCTGGGCCATCTCGGCGCTTGAGCTAGGCCGTCGGAAGAAGGTAGTCCTTCACTGCAACGGGCGGTAGCCCCGCCCGCAATCAGCCGGAAGGAGAACTACCATGTCCAAGAGCAAGAAGAAGATCGGAAAGAAGCCGACGGCGGTCGTGCCGGCCGCAGCAGAACCCAATGTCCCCACGGGACCAGCCCCAAAGCCCCTGTTGCGCGCGATCCGCGTGACCCAAGAGGTGCTCGACGCCGCCAAGGCATACAAGAAGGCCACGGGCAAGTCGTTCTATGCCCTGGGCCTTGATGCCATCACAAAGGTCCTCAAGCGCGAGGGCTACCTCAAAGCCGCGGAGCCCAAGGCGTAGGCCATGCCGCGGCAACGCGACGTGGTCGTCACGGAGTTCGTCGTTGAGGTCTGCGCGAGCGGCATCAAGTGGAACGGCCTGGACGTCTTCCTGGCGTGGCTGCTCCGCAAAAGGCCGGAGGGCGGATTCCTGCCCTACGGCCGGGCCATCAACCGAATAAGGCGGTCGCGGCGGCCCGCGTTGGCGAAGTAGTTTCCCTGGCTCCCGCGATTATCTGCGGGAGCCGGGTTCTTCCCATGGACGGTGGATTCCGGCCCCCGGATTCGAGGGGTCGAATTGAGGCCCGAACGTCGCAACGTGGTGCGGAATTCGGGCGAAATTGGGCCTTCATTGGGTCTTGATTCATTCGCGAACTCGCTGTAGCTTCAGTGCTGACGACGGAGGGAGGTGGCGATGGCCAAGAAAATCAGGAAGGGCGATAGGGTGCGCGACGCGAAGTGGGGCGGCAAGTTCATCGGCACGGTGGTCAGGACCGCG
>JAQUMZ010000146.1 GCA_028717865.1 Elusimicrobiota bacterium
TCCAGGACGAACCCCGTCGCGCGGTCCACCGCCAGTCGGCGCCGGCCGTCCTCCGGCATGGCCTCCACGGTCAGGATCTCGCCGTTGCCCACGTATTCGATGTCGTAGGGGTACTTGACGACGGCGAGCTGGGCGAGGTCCGGGGGAGCCAGCAGGCGCTCCCGGTTGAAGAACGTCCATAACGACGGGTCCTCCGCGCCCAGGTTCCACAACGCCGCCCCCCGGACGCCCTTCCCCTGGGCCATGCGCCATTGGTTGCCGGCCGTGACCGCGTCGAGCATCCAGACCTCGTGCTCCGCGCCGTTCTCGTCCTCGTAGTTGAAGGTCGGGTTCAAGGTCCGGGGATCGAAATCCACGAGGTCCGCGGGCCGGGCGTCCGGGTTGTTGTCGCGGGCGGCGAGCAGGGCCCTCTGGTAGCCGTAGGCCTGCGCGGGCGGCTTGCCCTCGGTCCAGTCGTAGGCGTAGTTGCCCAGGCCCATGACCAGCTTCGCGCGCGGCACGTCGCGCAGGGCGCGGCGCAGGACCTCGTCGAAGAAGCGGAAGGAGGCGATGGCGCCCGGGCCGCCGCGCTGGTCGTGCTCGTCGTAGGACATGATGATCGCCAGGTCGCAGGCCCGGGCGGCGGCCGCCCAGTCCAGGGGCGTGTCGGCGGCCTCGATGTCGAGGGAGACCTTGAGCCCGGCCGGGGCCAGGACTTTCCGGACGCGCGCCACGGCCGCGGGCAGCCGGGCGTAGTCGTCCGCGGCCAGGTTCTCGAAGTCGAGGTTGACCCCGGCGAAGCGGTTGGCGAGCAGCCACTCGCGCAGCCGCGCGGCCAATTTTTTCTGGCGGGCCGGGTCCTGGAGGAGGCGGTGGACGGGGCGGGCGTCGAAGACGCCGTCCCGCGCGTTGTTGAGTATCGGCATGATGGCCAGGCCGGCGCCCCGCGCGATGCGCAGGACCTCGTTGTTCCTGGGCACCGCGTCGAGGTCGAAGTCGGCGAGGTCGAGGCCCGAGCCGTCCGCGCTGATATGGAGCCATTCCGGGAAGAGATGAGTTAGGCGCCCGGCGTTGGCGCGCAGGGAGTGGATGCCTTCCTCCTGCCAGGTGGCGTAGAAGGCCCCGACGACGGGGGGCGCGCCCGCCGGGCGCGCGGCCGCGCGGTCCCGCTCGACCTGCCGCAGCAGGGCGCGCCGGCTGCGCTCGTGCAGGAAGCGCCGCAGTTTTTGAACCCGGTCGGGCAGCGGCGTGAACGGGCGCTTGAGGGCGTGGCGCAGCGGCGCGCAGACCCCGGGCACCGGCGGCAGATAGGGGATGAAATACAGGCTGAGCAGGAAGATCGCGAGCGAGGCCAGGCCGATCAGGCCCAGGACGGCGCCGGCGCGCAGCAGGCGCTGCCGCCGCCGCTGCGACGGATCCAGGAATACGGCGCGTTCGGGCTCGGCCACGGTGTTATCTTACCGGAAACGGCTCGCGGCGCCAAGCCTTCTCTGAACCGGACGAGTCTTTGCTACAATGCCGACATCGGCGAGCCGCCGGCGCCAAGGAGCGCGATCATGAGAATCCTGCTGTTGCTGCTGCTGGCCGCGGGCCCCGCGGCCGCCGGCCCCGCCGAGAAAACACCGCCGCCCGAAAACCCGTTCTTCCAGCCCAGCCCGCTGCCCTACGAGCTGCCGCAGTTCGACCGGATCCAGGACTCGGATTTCCGGCCCGCGTACGCGGCCGGGATGGCCGAGCAGCTCCGAGAGGTCGACGCGATCTCCGGCAGTTCGCAGCCCGCGACCTTCGCCAACACCGTCGTCGCGCTCGAACGCTCGGGCCGGCTGCTGACCCGCGTCGACAAGACCTTCCAGAACCTGAACATGTCCGACACCGGCGACGAGAGGCAGAAGATCGAGTCCGAGCTGGCGCCCAAGCTCGCGGCCCACCGGGACGCGATCATGCTCAACGCGGCGCTCTTCGCGCGGATCGACGCGCTCTACCGGGGGCGGGAGGGCCTGGGGCTGGATCCCGAGTCGCTGCAGCTGCTCGAGCGCTACCACCGCGACTTTCTGCGCGCCGGCGCGAGGCTCTCGGAGGCCGACAAGCCGGAGCTCAAGAAGATCAACGAGGAACTTTCCGCGCTGACCACCCGCTTCGCGCAGAACCTCATGAAAGCCGCCAAGAACGGCGCCGTCGTCGTCGACGACGCCAAGGAGCTGGAGGGCTGGTCGGCGGAGCAGCTCGGCGCGGCGGCGCGGGCCGCCCGGGACCGCGGGCTGGCCGGCAAATACGTCATCGGCCTTCAGAACACGACGGTCCAGCCTCCGCTCGAGGAACTGAAGAACCGCGCCCTGCGCGAGAAGCTCTATCGCGCTTCCAGCGCCCGCTGCGACGGAGGGGAGTTCGACAATACGGCTCTCGTCGCCCAGGCCGTCGCGCTGCGCGCCCGCAAGGCGGCGCTGCTCGGCTACCCCAACTACGCCGCCTATGCGCTCGCCGACGAGAGCGCCGGCACGCCCGAGGCGGTCAACCGGATGCTCGAGCGGATCGGCCGCGCGGCGCTCGCCAAGGCCAAGGACGAGGCCGCGGATATCCAGAAATTGATCGACGAACAGGCGCGCGCGGCGCTCGCCAAGCCCTTCCCCCTGGAGCCCTGGGACTGGGCCTTCTACGCCGCGCAGGTGCGCCGGGCCCGCTACGGCTTCGACGAGGCGCAGGTCCGGCCCTACTTCGAGCTCGACCGCGTCTTGAAGGACGGAGCCTTCTACGCCGCGGGCGAGCTCTACGGCGTCGCCTTCAAGGAGCGCCCCGACCTGCGCGGCTACCGGCCCGAGGTGCGCGTCTTCGAGGTCATCGACGCCGACGGTTCCGCGCTGGGCCTGCTGGTGCGCGACGATTTTAAGCGCGACAACAAGAACGGCGGGGCCTGGATGGACACCTTCGTGGACCAGTCGGGGCTCCTCGGCCAGAAGCCGGTCGTGGTCAACAACCTGAACGTCCCCAAGCCCGCGGAGGGCCAGCCCGCGCTGCTGACCTTCGACGAGGTCGTGACGCTGTTCCACGAGTTCGGGCACGCCTTGCACGGGCTGTTCTCGCAGGCGAGGTATCCCCGGCTCGGCGGGACCAACGTTCCGCCGGACTTCGTCGAGCTTCCGTCCCAGTTCAACGAGATGTGGGCGCTCGAGCCCGCGATCCTGAGCCATTTCGCGAGGCACTACCGGACCGGCGCGCCCATGCCCAAGGAGCTCTTCGACAAGGTGCTGGCCGGGCAAAAATACGGCCAGGGCTACGCGACGACCGAGTACGTCGAGGCCGCGGTCATCGACCAGGCCCTGCATCAGATCCCGGCCGCCCGGGCCCCGGCGCCGTCCGGGGTCATGGCTTTCGAGGTGGACGCGCTGAAAAAGTCCGGCCTGGACTACGCGCCCGTGCCCCCGCGCTATCACGCGCCGTACTTCCTCCACGCGTTCAACGAGGACTACGAGGCGGCCTACTACGCCTACATCTGGGCCGAGGTGCTGGCGCGCGACGCCGGCGGCTGGTTCCGCGCGCACGGCGGGATCCTCCGCGCCAACGGCGACTTCTTCCGCGCCAAGATCCTGTCGCGCGGCCGCACGCTGGAGCCCGACGTCCTGTTCCGGCAGTTCTACGGCCGCGAGCCTGACATCGGGCCGCTGCTGGAGTACCGCGACCTGGTCCCGCCGAAGTAGGGCGGGCCGCCGCGCCGGGCGCTATCCAGGGAGCCGAAAGAAAGGGCTGCCTGAGCCGCCCGGAGAAGGGCGAGTAAAAAGCAGCCCGCGGACGGGATCAGCCGCGCCAAGTTCCCGTGCGCCGGCCGCGTCCCTAAAGTCTAAAGCGCGCCCGCGAGGACCGGAGTCTGGTCGCGATTCTGGCGGCGCGCGGCGTCCTGCACCTTGGGCTTGAGATAGTCGTAGAGCTTTTGGACGTCGAGCCGCGCGCCGCCGGCCTTGGCCGTCTCGCCTATTCCCTTGAGCAGATAATAGGTGAAGAGGCCGTGCCCTTCCGCGTCGAGCGTCCCGGTGATTTCCTCGCCCGAGGCGGCGGCCAGGAGCACTACCCGCCCCTTCGGCGCGAGCATGCCTTCCATCCTGGCGACCAAGGGCCGGGTCCCCTTGGGCAGCACGGAGCGTCCGCCCCCGCCGGAAAAACAGGAATCCAACGCCACCCAGACCCGCGCGGCGGGCAGCGCGCCGAGCGATGCGTAAAGCTTCTCGACCGGGTACGCCGTGGATTTCAGGAAGCCCGCGTCCCCGTCCCAGGGGACGAGGTAGGCGGCCGCGCTCTTGGGGTCCGGGGCGCCGTGCCCCGAAAAGTAGAAAAAGACCGTGCCGCCTTCGGGGACGTTGCGGGGCAGCCATTCCTCGACGTATTTCTTGAGCCCCGAGATCGTCGCGTCGGGGCCTTCCAGGACCACCACGTTCCGTTCCGGATAGCCCAGCGCGATGAGGTGCCTGCGCACGGCCTCGGCGTCGCGCTGCGCGAAATCCGCCTGGGGCAGGCTCTTGTACCTCTCGATGCCGACCACGACCGCGAAATTCTTCGGGTTCTCCTTGAAGCGGAAGCCCGGTTCGTCCACGTCCGACGCGATCGTTTTTTCGGAAGCGCTCTTAGGGCCGCGTAGACCACGGGCGCGGGCGCGCCCGCCTGGCCGTGCTGCGCGGCCTCGGAGGCGGCCGCCAGTTTCTGCGCCTCGGCGATCTGCTCCTTGGTCATCAGGGCTTTCAAGCGCGCGACGGCCGTGGGCGCGGCGGGATTGTCATGCGCGGCGCTGATCAGGCACCACTTGTAGGCTTCGATATAGTCTTTGGTCACGCCTTCGCCGTTTTCGTACATCGCGCCGAGGTTGAGCGCGCTATGGGACAGATCCCCGCGCTCGATCCCGGTCCGGAACCACCGGAGCGCCTGGGCGCTGTCCTTGGGAAATCCGCCGAGTCCCATGCGGTAGAGGTAGCCCAGCCCGTTGCCCACGCCGGCGTCGCCGCCCGCGTCGGCCAGGCGCCAGAGCCGTCCGGCCTCGGCGTAATCCTGCTTGACGCCCCAGCCCAGGAAGTGGAGGGAGGCCAGGCCGCTGCGGCCGCCGGCATTGCCGTTGTCGGCGGCGCGCCGCCACCACTTGGCCGCTTCCGACAAGTCCGGCTTGACGCCCCGGCCGTTGAAATAGAGCCAGCCCAGCTCGGTTTGGGCGTAGGGATTGCCTTTTTCCGCGGACTTGCGCAGCCACTCGGCGGCTTGGGCGTAATCCTGCGTGACGCCCCAGCCGTTCTGGTAAAACCACCCCAGCGCCTGCTGGGCGTCCCCGCTTCCCTGGTCGGCGGAGAGGCGATAGAGCCTGGCCGCCTCGGCGTAGTCCCGCTTGACGCCCGCCCCGATCTGGTAAAGGTAGCCCAGCCCGAATTGGGCGAGCTGGTTGCCCTGGTCGGACGCCGCCCGGTACCATTTCGCCGCCTGCGCGTAGTCCGGTTTTACGCCCCAGCCGTTCTGGTAAAGCGCGCCCAGGCTCCATTGCGACCACTGGTTGCCCTGGGCCGCGGCCTTGCGGTACCACCGGGCCGCCTCGACGTAGTCCTGCTTGAGTCCGCCCCAGCCGTTCTGATGGAACCACGCGAGCGTGTGCTCGCCGGTCGAGTCGCCCCGCTCGGCCATGATCTTGGCCCGGGCGGCCGATTTTTCCAGCCACTTCCGGGCTTGGGCGTCATCCTTGGGGACCTGGTCGCCGATGGCGTAGAGATAGCCGAGCAATTGCTGGGCCGTGAAATCGCCGGCCTGCGCCGCCGGGCGGGCTTGCGGCTAGGACCCGGCCGCGGGTTTATATAGAATTAATGCGATGGCCGCGGCCGGGATAAGGGTGTTTCTATGCGCCGCCCCTTTGTGGGGCCTGGCGCTGCTTGGTCCGGCCCGCGGCGCGCCGGCGGCGGAAAGCTCGTTTGCGTTCGGCCGTTTCGGCCGGGTGGCCGTTTACCGCCCCGAGAAGATAGAGCACGTCGTATTGTTCGCCTCCGGGGAGGACGGCTGGAACCCGGCCGCCTCCGGCATGGCCCGGGTCCTGCGCGAGCGCGGCGCGCTGGTGCTGGGGGTGGACCTGCCGAGGTATTTCAAGAGCCTGCGCGGCGCGCGGGCCGCCTGCTGGCAGCCGGCCTCGGACTTCGAGGCCTTGAGCCGGTTCGCGCAGAAGGAGCTCGGTCCGCCCGGCTATATCCGGCCGGTGCTCGCCGGCTATTCCTCCGGCGCGACCCTGGTCTACGCCCTGCTCGCCCAGGCGCCGCCCGGCGCCTTCCGCGCCGGCCTGAGCCTGGGCTTCTGCCCCGAGCTGCGCACGCCCAAGCCGCTGTGCCCCGGCTCCGGTTTGCCGCACGACGTCCTGCCCGGCGGCCGGGGCTTCCGGTACGGACCGGCGCGGCTGTCCGAGCGCTGGGTCGTATTGCAGGGGCTTCAGGACGAGGCCTGCGCCCCGGCCGCGGCGGACGCCTTCGTCAAGGACGTGCTCGGCTCGGACATCGTCTTCCTGGACGGGGTCGGCCACGGCTTCGCCGCGCCGCAGCGGTGGGAGCCTGAGCTCGCGCGGGCCTTCCTGCGGCTCGTCGCCTCGGATGCGGCCGGCGGCCGGCCGGCCGCGGTCGCGGACCTGCCGCTGGTCGAGAATCCGGCCCGGGGCCCACGGCCCTATTTCGCCGTGATGATATCCGGCGACGGCGGGTGGGCCGGCATCGACCGGAAGGTGGCCTCCACCCTGGTCGCCGGTGGCGTGCCGGTGGTCGGCCTGGACGCGCTGAAATATTTCTGGACGCCGCGCACGCCCG
>JAQUMZ010000147.1 GCA_028717865.1 Elusimicrobiota bacterium
AGGCGCGCAGGCGGGCGTTGATGGCCGCCACGGCTTGGCGGTCGCCCGTCACGTAGAGCGATTCATCGGGGCGAGGCTTGATGCCGGGTTCGAGGGGCTGGAGCAGCGCCAGGTTGCGCTCCAAATCGTGCATGAGCCAGGTGAACGGCACCGTGTCCGTCAACAGGACGCGCCCCGCGCTGGAGGCGAACCCGATGCGCCGCGGCACGCCCGCGAGCCAGGCCAGCAGGGCGCTGCGCAGGGAGCGGTGCGGGATGATCGCCGTGTCGAAGCCGCGGCCGGCGAGCTCCCTGGCCAGGCGCCAGGTTCCCCGGGCTCCGGAGTGGGCGCCGCGCTTGTCATCGAGCAGGACTGCGTCCACGTAGGGCACGTTGCGGAAAAGCGCCGCGCTGGCGGGCAGGGTCAGCACCGTGACCCGGCAGCCGGGGGCCGCGGCCTTGAGCTCGCGCGCCAGCGGCAAAGTCAGCAGGCTGTCGCCCAGGAAGGCCGATTGTATGATGACGGCGTCGCGGGGCAGGCAGCGGCCGCGCTTGTCGCCCCAGTCGCCCAAGGTCAGCCACCGCTCCCGGATGGGTACGCCCCAGGGGGCGAGGGCCGCCAGATAGCGCTCCACGTTGTGCCGTTCCAAAGCGGGGGAGGGCAGCCCGAAGGCCACGAACAAACGGCGCGCCAGGGCGTCCTTGCGGTAGACGCTGACCTCGGGTACCGCGGTCAGTCGGCGCAGGAGGAAGGAGCGCAGGTTGGCGTGCAGATCGAGCAGGTGGGTGAAGCCCCCGGCCTCGATGCGCCGGGCCGCGTCGAACAGGCCCCGGAAGGCGATGACCTCGTCGACTCCCGCCATGCCTTCCACGATGCCGGCGAAGGCCGGCTTGACCAGGACGCTGACGCGGCAGTCCGGCCAGTGGGCTTTCAGGTTCTTGTAGACCGGAGCGGTCAAGATGACGTCGCCCAGGGAAGACAGCCGGATTATAAGAATCTTATTCGGCACGAAATATTATTATACAAATGGTGCTATCGGTTAAAAAAGCCGGAAAATTTTTTACGCCTTACGGAGCGGCGCGTAATTCTCGGAGCGTCACGCGCTTATCTTTGATGGACACGGCGAATGAATCCTCACCAGGGTTGTAGGCGGTAGGATTTCTTTCCGTTGGGAACCGGTCAAATGTCACGAGGACGGACCCCCCCGACCGCACTTCCTGCTTGGCCAGCCACGCGTATGCCTGTTCCCGCAACGCAGGTTGCGAGAGCCAACTTCCAACTGCCAAGCCAGGCTCGCGCGAAAGCGTATCCTCCAAAGCCAAACGCACATCATGCAATGTAATATCGGATTTCAATATAAAATAAAATTTATTTTTATGTGCGTACATCCATCTGAGGTACGGCACCTCGTCTGATGGCTTGGACGCGATTATTTCCGTGGTTCGGATTCTAGTTAGGTTAAGACGATCGAATATTTCCCTGCCATCATTGACTATGGAGACCGCGGAAGGACGGAAATCCCCGCTGTGAACGCCTTGGCTATCGAATTCCATCCAGCGATTGTTGATGCAAATATATACTGCAACGAAGGTATTCGGGAGCGGAAACGGAATGCTCGGATGGTGCTCCCAGCCCTCCCAGTGCTTGATCGTAGTCGTCTTCCAAATATTTCCGTCGCTATCCATTTCGTCTTCGGCGGACAGCTCGCGATCAAGGAAATGCCGGCGTAAGGATGCCCGTGGGACATTGCAACGGTGCCATTCCTCCGAAGTCCACGCCGGCCAGACTGATGCGACTATTTTAGGCGACACCGAAGGAATTTCGCTTGTCGCGGACGACATGCCTCCCTCGACAGGCGACATGGGAGACCCGGCTCGGCCATCCCACTCAGCGGTCAATATCTCAGCAAGAAAAGGTAGTTGAGGCACCCCTCCTTCCTGACCAAGACAAGGGTAAGCCAGGCTGACAATAAGAGCCGCGAATAGGGCAGATCGCATATAAAATAAATTTAACACGCTCCAACCAAAATCGCCTGGGTCCTAAGGGTATACCCCTAGAAACAAATAGCCTATGCTTCGTGCTGGTCCGCTTGGCGCTAATAAGCGTTTCGACAATAGCGCCTCAGGAATTCCCCGTGCACTCTAATATTGGAGCGAGCCAATCCAGAGTCCGGCCCGTGGCACCGCGAAGTTTCGAGGCGAGGTCCCGGGTCTTGAGGGACAGTTCGACGGCGCGTTTGGGGTTATCCAGCATCTCGCAGAGCTTGGCGGCCAGCGCCGTTGCGCCGTCCACCTTGAAGCCGCAGCCCGAGGCTGCGAGCAACTCGGCGGCCTGACGGGCATTCTCAAAATGGGGACCGAAGAGGACGGGAACTCCGGCCAGTGCGGGCTCGAGCAGGTTGTGGCCTCCCACCGGGACCAGGGTCCCGCCGACGAATGCGACGGCGGCCTGAGCGTAGAAAGCCCGGAGCACGCCCATGGCGTCGAGCAGCAGGCAGTCGGCGCCCGGCAACCCGTCCTTGTCCGACCAGCGCGCGAAAGGCACGCCCGAATCGGCCAGAGTCCGTTCCACGGCCAAGGCTTTTTCCACGTGCCGCGGCGCCAGCACCAGGCGTAAATCCGGAAAACGCGCCCGGGCCGCCCGGAAAGCCGACAGGACCAGCTCGTGTTCCCCGGGGTGGGTGCTCCCCGCCACGAAGAGCCGCATGCCCACCCAGCCCAGGCGCAGTATTCTCTCCCG
Source organism: Elusimicrobiota bacterium (assembly GCA_028717865.1). Lineage (GTDB taxonomy): Bacteria > Elusimicrobiota > Elusimicrobia > UBA1565 > UBA9628 > UBA9628. The sequence continues at coordinate 2,719 of JAQUMZ010000147.1, forward strand.
GGCTACGGCGGCGTCGCAGTCGTATTCCGGGCGGTCGTACTTCATGTTGCCGACGATGGAAATCGCGCCGGGCGCAACGCCCAACCGCGAGAAACGCCGCGCGTCCGCCTCGGTCTGCGCGGCCAGCCGGGTCAACCGCCGCAGGAAGGGCCGCAGCAGTCCCGCGATCAAGCGGTAGCGGGGGAAGCTGCGGTCCGAGACGCGGCCGTTGACCAGGGCCACGGCGGCGCCGCCGCGGTGGGCCAGTTCGATCATGTGCGGCCAGAGCTCGGTCTCGACCAGGAGCAGGGCATAGGGTCTGGCCGTGGCCAGCACGCGGCTCACGGCCGGCCAGCAGTCCAGGGGCGCCAGCGCGGCCGCGTCGACGCAGGACAAGGCTTGGGCGGCCCGGCGGCCGGCCGCGGTCGTGGCGGTCAACAGAATCTTCGGCGCCGCCGGCCCGTCCTTGACGCGCCACAGCAGTTCCTCCACGGCCGCGACCTCGCCGGCCGAGGCCGCGTGCACCCACAAGACCGGGCCGCCAGCCAGCCGCGCGCGGTTTTCCGGGGAGAGCTTCCCCAGGCGCTGCGCCAGCTCGCCGGGCAGGTCCTTGAGCAGGCCGCGCCGGGAAGAGAACAGGAACCGCAGCGTCACGCCCAAGGCGGCAACGGGCGCCAGCAGATCGAGCAGCGCCAGGATCAGGACGTTCAAGCGGCCATCTCCCGGTCGGCTTCCTCCGTTACGCGGTCCAACACGGCCTTGAGCTCCGCCGCCTTGGCCTGCAAGTCGTCATCCGGGCCCACCAGGATATGGGAGCCGTAGCGCACCACGGCGCGCGAGAAGGGCAGCGGCACCTGGAAGCGGTCCCAGCTGCGCGAGAATTCCAGCCGCCGCGAGGTCGCGCAGGTGATGGGCACGATGGGCAGGCCGGTTTTTTGCGCCAAAAACAGGACGCCCGGCTTGACGCTGCGCGCCGGCCCCTTGGGCCCGTCCGGAGTGATCGCCACGTCGACTCCGGACTCGAGGGCCTTGATGAGTTCCCGGGCGCCGGCGGCCGCGCCGCGCGTCGACGAGCCCCGGCAGGCAAGCAGGCCCGAGAGGGACATGGCCTTGGCGATGATCTCCCCGTCGCCGCTGCGGCTGACGAGGGTCGCCACCCCTACGTTGCGGTGCGTCCAGGTGAAGAAGACCTGGCGCTGGTGCCAGAAGGCGTAGATCACCCGGCCCTTGACGCGGCGGGCCGCCTCCAGCTGGTCCAGGCCGCGCCAGCGCAAGCGGCTGGTCAGGCCGGCGCAGGAAACGAAAAGGTAGGCGAGATAGGGAGCCAGGAAGCGCAGAAGGCTCAAGCTTCGCTTGCGCAGCGGGTCACGATCGTTTCTTGCCTTTCGACTTCGTCTGCGCCAGCCAGCTGAGGCTCACGGCGGCCGACGCCTCGGGTTCGAGCCGCCCCTCGCGCAGACGCACGTCGATCTTGGCCCCGTCGAGCTTGCGCAAAACGGTCTCCAGCGCGCCGGCCTCGGCGACCGGGCTCCAGGGGCTGAGCACGCAAGCCTCCTTGGCGGATTCCTCCTGCAGAAGCGCCGCCGCGAAGCGGACGGTCTCGTCGAGAGCCGCGGCCTCGATGATGGTCCACAAGGCGAAGGTTTCGGCGGATTGCGCCCGGGCCTGCTCCTTGGCCGGGGCGAAGGCCGGCCCGAGCGTAGTCAGCACGAGGCTGTAGGCCAGCCCCGGAATGGGCGCCAAGGCCTCGGCGTCGGGGTCGGGATTTTTGAAGGTGTCGAAGAGGACGCCGGGCACGACGGCCTTTTCGGCCGAGGCCAGGATTTTCTGCAGGGCCAGGTCGTCGAGCCCCATGGCGGAAAGCTCGACGCCGGCCTTCCGGGCGCGGCGCTTGATCTCGGCCGGGCGCAGGGCCAGCCGGAAGCCCTTGATCTTACGCATGGTCGCGGGCGTTCTTGCCGGCGGGCTTGCCCTTGGCGGCCGCCTCGGCCGCGAGGGGCTTGCCGCCCCGGAAGCGCACCTCGTACTCGTAGAGCAGGCCCGAGGCCGCCGCGATCGAGGAATAGGACCCGAGGAAGTTCCCGATGATCAGGGCCAGGGCGAAGTTGCGCAGCACCGGGCCTCCGAAGAAGTAGAGGACGATGCAGACTATCTGCACGGTCAGCACCGTGATGATGGTGCGCGAGAGGGTCTCATTGACCGAGGAGTTGATGATCTCGCCGAAGCCGGCGCCGCGCTTGATCCTGAGATTCTCGCGCATCCGGTCGAATATGACGATGGTGTCGTTGATGGAATAGCCCGCGATGGTCAAAAGCGCCGTCACGATGAGCAGATCCACCTCCTTGCCCAGCAGGGAGAAGATCGCGGCGGTGCCCACCACGTCGTGGAACAGCTCGAGCACGCCGACGCAGCCCCACAACGGATTGGAGAAGCGGAAGGCCACGTAGCAGATGATGCCGAAGAGGCTCAGGAATATGGCCCAATAGGTCCGGCGCTTGAGGTCCTTGCCCACGACCGGGCCGACGAAATCCTTCTTGTCGAGCGTGGCCGGGTTGTCGGGGAAGGCGGCCTTGAGCACGTCCATGGTGCGGTTGGAGACCTCCTCGACCGCCTTCTCGGAGCCCTTCTCGCGCAGACCGTAGCTGAGCCGGCCGCCTTCGTCGCGCAGGGTCTGTATCTCGGGCGCCAGGCCGGCCTTGGCCAGGGCCTCGCGCAGCGCGCCGACGGGCATCTCCTTGTCGAAGCGGACCTGCAAGGAGGTCCCACCCGTGAATTCGATGGAGTAGTTGAACCCCTTGACGGCGATAAGCAGGCAGCCGCCGATCAGAATTAAAAATGACAGCGTCAGCGGGATGTAGCGGTTTCCGACGAAGTCGATGTTTGGCTTCTTAAAGAGTTCCATGTTATATCGACAGCTCCTCTACGGGGTTGGCGGAGAGATACGACTCGAAGACCAGCCGCGTGACGTAGATCGCGGTGATCATGCTGACGCACAGGCCCACGATCAGCGTGACGGCGAAGCCCTTGATGGGGCCGGTCCCGAACTGGAACAGGAAGACCGCCGAGAGCACCGTGGTCAGGTTGCCGTCGAAGATGGCGGAGAAGGCGCGGTCGTAGCCCTGGTCCACGGCCAGCCGCACGGGCTTGCCCAGGCGCAGTTCCTCGCGGATGCGCTCGAATATGAGGACGTTGGCGTCGACCGCCATGGCCAGCGAAAGGATCACGCCCGCGATGCCCGGCAGAGTCAGCGTGGACTTGAAGTAGGCCATGCAGGCGAGCAGGTAAAGGAGGTTCAGCATCAGGGCCAGGCAGGCCACCGCCCCGGACATGCGGTAGTAGGCGAGCATGAAAATGACCACCAGGGCCAGGCCGACCAGGCTGGCGCGCAGGCCGGCGCGGATGGAGTCCTCGCCCAGGGTCGGGCCCACGGTGCGCTCCTCGATGAGGTTGACCGGGGCGGGCAAGGCGCCCGCGCGCAGCACGATGGCCAGGTTGCGGGCGTCCTCGTGCGAGAACTGGCCCTCGATGAAGCCGGAGCCGCCGCTGATGCGCGACTTGATGACCGGCGCGGAATAGACGATCCCGTCGAGCACGATGGCCATGTGCTTGCCCACGTTGGCCCCGGTCAGGTTGGAGAAGATCGCGGCCGCCTCGGGCTTGAACTTGAAATCCACCACGGGCATGCCGTAGTCCCCGCCGGTGCTGACGCGCGCGGTATCGAGCGCGGCGCCGGTCAGCGGCGACTCCTTCTTGACCAGGTAGAGGGCGCTTTCCTTGCCCGGCAGGAGCTGGTCGCCTTCCGGCACCAATTTCGCCGCCGCGCTGGAAACTTGGTTGTCCACGAAGGCCGCCACGCCGAGCTCGGCGATCTTGCCCAGCGCCTTCTGGGCGGCGTCGGAGTCGTCGACCATGCGGAACTCAAGCAGCGCGGTCTTGCCCACCAGTTCCTTGGCCTGGGCGGTATTGGTGATGCCCGGCAACTGGACGACGATCCAGCGCTGGCCCTGGCGCACGATAAGGGGCTCGGCCACGCCGTACTGGTCGACGCGGTTGCGTAT
>JAQUMZ010000148.1 GCA_028717865.1 Elusimicrobiota bacterium
CCATCAGTGAAAAAAGACCCAATTCAGATTCGGCTTTCGGACCCGCGGCATATAGGCCGAAAGGCCAGGCGGACAGTGTACGTGAAAGATCGTTAATGCTAGAATGGCGGCGCGAACGCGCGGGAGGTTCCAAATGATGAAGATGACCAAGGGTCTGCTTATTTTCTCGGCGCTTCTCCTTTGCGCCTGGCAGCCGTGCCGGGCGGGCGAGTCTCTTGTGGAGAAAGCCGCGCAATGGGCCGCCGGAGCCACCGAGGGGGCCTTCCCCGCGGCCCGGGCGGAGGAACTGCTCCGCGCAGCCGGCCCCGCGGCCCCGGCGGCCAAGGTTCAGGAACATTCGGGCGCGGTCGCCCTCAAAGCCGTCGTCTGCTCGCTCAAGGGCTTGGACGGCAACGACTGCGTCTACCGCTGCTCGGACGGCAAGGAGCGACGGCAGCCTTCCAATTCCTTCCCGGGCGACGAGCATTATTGCCCCCCCTTCATTTTTCCCTTCTGATCCGGGCGCCTGGACAAGCCGTTGAATAGGGTCCCGCCGTCCTCTCCCGCGACATCGCCGTTGTCCGCGACGACATAGACCGGCGGGGCGCTTTTCCCGCCCTGAGCCCGGGCCACAGCCGCTACGATGTCTTGCATCAGCGCCTCGCGCCAATTCTCCGGCGGCGGGGCGTATTTGAAGGTACCTTCCCGCGTCCCAAAATACACGCCCGCCTCGGATGCGTGCAGCCCGGAAATCGACATCTCGGGCACTATCCGAGCCCATGTTCCAGCGCGCTTCTCGAATACCGCGCCCCCGGCGACAAGGTAGCGCCTGTCCGCCAACCTGGCGGCGCGGGTCACGAAACCGGCTATCGGGCCTTTCTGGCGGCGCCAAAGCCGGCCTTCTTTCGCGTATATGCCACCGGGCAGAGAAACGTAAAGATCATCGCCGTCGACCGCTGAATAAGGCGAGACCTTGGCCAGTTGTAAACGGCGCAGCCAGCGGCCGTCGCGGCGCTCCCAGAGCCAATTCATCTGGTCCTTGGCGTAAAGCCGCCCGGCGTGCTTCCATATATCCACGCTCCCGCGATCCGCGAATATGCGCCGGGGCCGGCCGCCGGCCTCCAGCTCGTAGGCCGCGACCTGAGGATCGTTTCCCTCCGCCTTCGCGATGGCTCTGAAGAAAAGGCGGCCTCCGTCGACATGCAGGGAATGGACCTCCACGATCTCGGGGAACATCCGAATCCAATTCTCGCCCTCGATCCGATACAGGCCGTTCCTGGTCCCCGCCCAGACTTCTCCGCCCAGCTCCGCGATGCCATCGAGTTCGGAGATGCCCGGGATACTCCGCCAGCCCGTTTTCAGGCCGCCGCGATAGACTCCCCGGCCCCAAGTCGACAAATACGAACCCTTGCCATCGGGGCTGTCCAGGATCCAAAAGTGCTTGATGCCGGGAAGGACCTCGACCAGCTTTTCGCCTTGCAGCTCGCAGAGGCTCTCGCCGTTGCTGACCAGCAGCGAGCCGTCATGCTCTTGGATCCCGAAACCGAAGGCGACGTTCGGATCCACGAGTTGCCAGCCCCGGCCCTTGCGGACATAAACCCCTCGGTCGGTGAAAGCGTAGAGAAACCCGCCGAATTCCTTGAATCTCATGGTGTTGGCGCCCGCCAGGCTGGTCACGTAGCCGTGCGCGAGCAGCCGCCGCGCCTCGCGCATGCGTTCTGCTCCAAGGCCCGGCCAGGCCTTCGCCAAGGCATCCGCCAAGGCCTGCTCCAGCGAAACGGCGGGATCGTCGCGCATGCCGTCCCGGCTGCGGCGCGCCCATTCCGCGATCCCGCGCCTCGGCAGGTCGACGGACAGCTGCCGCGCGACCCAGTCCGCGAGCCTTTCCCATATAGGCCCGCCCAAGCCCTCCGTCCGTCCGGCCGCGAAACCTGCCTTCATCGCGCCCAGCCACCGGGCCAGGCCCGCGAAGAGCGTCCGCCCGCCCTCGTCCTTGAGGTCACCGTCGTCGGAGACGGCATAGGCCGAAGACGGCGCGTCGCCTTCCTCTTCCTGCGCCCGGAGGATCGAGGCACCCACCTCCTTCAACAGCGCCTCGCGCCAATTCTCGGCCAGCGCCGCAGGCGGCGAAACGTACCTGAAAGTGCCTTCTTCCGTCCCGAAGCAAACCCCCGACTCATCCACGTGCAGGGCGGAAATGGAAACTCCCGGGACCAACGGCGTCCACTCATCCCGCAGCTGCCCATAGAGTCCGTCCCCCGCGGCGAGGTAGCGCCTCCCTCCGAACTCCACCATAGCGCCAAGGTAGCCGGAGACGTCGCCCTCCTGGCGCAGCCAGCGCGAACCGTCCTTTACATGGAGCCCGGAAGGCAGGGAGACATAAAGATCATCTCCGTTCGTGGTTTGAAACGGCAGGACATTGGCCCTCTGGAACAATCTTTTCCAGCGGCCTGCGCTATATTCCCAAAGCCACTGATCGCCGGCGTCGGCGTAAATACTTCCAGCATGCTCCCAAAAATGGGGATCATTCTCTTCCTTGAATATCCTGCGCGGCGCTTCCCCGGCCCGCATCTCGTAGCCCTCCACCCAATGCATCTTATAGCTGCCCTTGTCCAGCGATTTGTCCACTGAAAAGAAAACGCGGTCTCCGGCCGCTACCGGCTTGTAGATATGGCCAAATCCGGGCGTCAGCGACGTCCAGCTCTCGCCGTCGACCCGGAAGAGGCCGGCATCGGTCACGGCCAATACCTGGCCGCCCAGACTCGTCATGCTGGTGAGTTGCTTGACTCCGGGCAACGGTTGCCAGCCCTGCTTCAAGCCGCCGCGGTAGACGCCGTTGCCCCAAGTCGACAGGTACGAGGTCTTCCCATCCGGGCTCTCGACCAGCCAGAAGTGCCTTATCCCGGGCAACACCGGTTCGAGCTTGTCCCCCTCAAGTTTCGATACTGCCTTGCCGTCGCCCACCAACAAAGAACCCTGGTGCTCGTAAACGCCGTACGCGTCGGCGACTTCCTCATTGATGAGGCGCCAGGATTTCCCCTCGCGCAAGTACAACCCGTTTTTCGTGAAAGCGTAGAGGAACCCGCCGAATTCCTTGAACTTGGTGGCCTGGACGCCCGGGATGCTGGAAACGTAACCGTGCGCGAGCAGCAGCCGCGCCTCCCGCAGCTTGTCCGCATCGAGTCCCTCGTAAGTCTTCGCGAAGGCCTCCGTCAGCGTCTCGTCGAAGGACGCGGCGGGATTCTTGCGCATGGCGTCCCGGACGCGGCGGGCCCAGGCCTCGGTCTTCCCCTCGGGCAGTTCCAGCCCGAGCTCCAGGCCGACCCACTTCTCCAGTTCTTGCCAGGAATCCTTTCGCGGCCGCGCCGAGGCGAAGCCGGCCCTGACCGCGCCCAGGACGCGGCCCAAGCCGGAGAACAGGGCGCGGCCGCCGGGGTCCCGAACGTCGCCATTTGCGTCGACCGGACTGCGTTCGGCCTCTCCCGCGGCGCGCTGAGCCCGGCGAATCCGCGCCCGCAAATAGCGCAGGGCCTTGCGACGCCAGTCCCGGGGCACGCCCGCGGGCGCGGCATCGGGCTTAAAGTAAAGGCCGGTATCGTCGCCGTAATAGACTCCGTCCTCGGCCGCGGCCACGGTCCTGAGGTCTCCCGGCGCCTCGCGTCTCCAGGATTCCCCGTCGATGCGGTAGAGCCCGACATCCGTGGCCGCGTAGCGCCGCCGACCGCGCTCCGAGAACGCGCTGGCGTTGATGCGTCCGGAGAGGACCTGCCGGGTCCAGCGGCCGTCCCGTCCTCGGAAATTACCCTCCCGCGTCGAAATGAAGATGTCGCGTTCGGCCAGGTCTTCGATCAGGGCGAAGTAGTGGCCGAAAAGCTCCTTCCAGCCCGTTGCGGTCAGCTCGAACAAACCGCCGTGCTCGCGCGCGGCCGCGTAGAGCCGGTCTCCTTTCTTGAACAACCTTTCCACGGGCGTCTTCTCGATCTGGCGCGCCACGGATCCGCCGCCGTCCCAGGAAAATAGCCTGCCGTGGGCGTCATAGCCGTAGAGCAAGCCGTCGTGCTCGACCAGATCGTTGACGCTCAGGCGTTTCCCTGGGAATTGGCCGACCCAGCGCCCGTTGCGCAGCACGAACAGGCCCTCCGGCGTGCCCGCCACGATCCGCCCCTCGAACTCGACGATGGTCTGCAGATGGTCGAGCGCAGGCAAGCTCCGCCAGCCCGACCGGCCCAACCAGCGCAGCCGGCGGCCCTCGCCCTGGGAGACCAGGAAGCGGTCCCGCCCCACGGGCCAAACCCGGTCGAACGCGGTAACGTCCTCGAACAGGACCCGGAGCTTGCCGTCGCGCAGTTCGAAGAGCCGCTTTTGCGAGGGATCATGTATCAGGAACGCTTTCCCCAGCCTGAACACGCGGCTGTGCCGCCAAATGCCGGCCTGCAGTAGTCTCCAACGGCCGGCCTCCCGGACGCGCAATCCGCCGTCTGCCAAGGCGTATAGGCGATCCCCGGAACCGAACAGCGACTTCGTGGCGGCGTCCAGCACGCGATGCCGGTCGCCGGCTGCGTAGAGGTCCGCCACGGCCTCCTTGCGGTCGCGCGCGCGTTCGTGCACGAAAGCGAAAGCTTCAGCCAAGGCCCGCTCCAGGGCGAGCTTGGGGTCCTCGCGCAGGAGCGCTGCCGCGCGCGAGACCCAATCGCGCGTGCGGCCGGGCTCGAGTTCCAGGCCCAGGGCCCGGCCGGGCCAGCGCTCCAGGGCCTCCCAGAATCCGTCCCTCGCCCGGACCGCGGCCAGCACGCGGCCCAGGCCCGAGAACAGGGTCCGGCCGTCCCGGCTCTTGATGTCGCCCTCGGCGTTGGCGGCATATCCAGGCGCGGGAGCCTCGTCCGCTTGCGCGCGACGGATCGCGGCCTCCAGGTCCTTGATCACAGCCCCGCGCCAATCGGAGGGCAGCGCGGCCGGCTGAGCGACGAACCGGTAGGTCCCCTCCTCCATGCCGAAGAGTACGCCGTCGGCCTCCGGGTGGAAGCCCCAGACCGAACCCGGGAACAGAAGCCTCCATTCGCCCGGGCTCGTTTCCTCGTACAGGCCGTCACGGCCGGTGAGGTAGCGCCGGCCGGCGAATTCTCGCACCCAACTTATATAGCCTCGCACGTCTCCATTTTGGGGACGCCAGACGCCGTCCCTTACGAGGTAGAATCCGTCCGTCCGAAGGATATACTGGTCCGCTCCGATCTCCGCGTGAAAAAGCGATTCATGCGCCCCGCGACCCCGGCCTTGCCAGCGGCCGCCCACGAGTTCCAGCAGCCGCCCCTCGTCATCCTTCGCGTATAACCTCCCGCCGTGGGTCCAGAAATAGGCGCCCTTGAAGCCCCTGAGTATCCGGCGCGGCTCGCGGCCCGCCTCCAACTCGTAGGCCTCGGTCGCGTAATCGCCCTCGTCGTAGCGGGGAGCCAGCCTGAAGAACAACCGACCGTCGTGCACGGTCAGGTCCGTGACGTTGCCGGTGCGCGGGAAGGCCCGCGTCCATTTCTCGCCCTCCACCAAGTAGAGCCCATTGTCGGTGCCGGCGTAGGTCCGGCCGGAGAGCTCGACCATACCGCTGAGCCGGGTGAAGCCCTCCAACGGACGCCAGCCCTTGTCCTCGTCGAAACGCAGGACACGCGTCGTCGCGCCGCTGCGGACCCCGGTGAGATATGCGGCCTTGCCGTCCGGAGCGCGCACGATGTCGAAATAACGGAATTCGCGCCCGGGCAGGAATGGAGCAAGCCGATCCCCCTCCAATTTGTACACCGTTTCGCCATCGCCCACCAGCAGCGATTCCCCGTAAGCGGCGAATCCGAAGCCGTGGCGGACTTCCTCGTGAAGCAACCGCCACCCTTTGTCCTCGCGCAGATAGAGTCCCTGGTCCGTGAATGCGTAGAGCCGCCCCCGCCATGCCTCGAAGCGATGGGCCTTGACGCCGGGCATGATGGACACATAGCCGCGCGCAAGCAGGCGCCGCGCCTCCCGCGCCCGTCCGGCGTCCAGCGCCGGGAAGGTCTTGACGAAGGCCTCGGCCAGGACCTGCTCCAGCGACGCCTTCGGATCGGCGCGCAGAATGTCCCGGCTGCGCCCGGCCCATTCCAAGGTTTTTTCCTTGGGCACGTCCAGTTCCAGCCCGCGCGAAAGCCAGGCCGCCAGCCCGTCCCACGGGCCGGCATCGAACGGATCCGGCGGCTGGCGCGTTCCCGCCGCGAATGCCGCCTTCATCGCGCCCAGAAGGCGGCCCAGGCCCGTGAACAACGGACGACCCTGCGCGTCCTTGACGTCACCCCGCGCATCCGTCCCGGGAACGGCCGGCACGGACTCACGCGCCTCGCGCATGCGCTTTCCCAAGTCGCGCATGACCGGCTCGGACCAGTCCCCGGGAACCGAGGCGGGAGGTCTGGACATCCTCGCCACGCCCAGCGTCAGCACGCCCAGGCGTAGAGCGCCGTCCCGCCCGACCGCGGCATCCACGATCCCCCGTTGCCGCGCGATCACCTCCCATCGGCCGGTCCGCCCCTCGTATTCATAAAGCCTGTCGCCGCCGGGACTGGAAGCCGACAACAGCCTCCGGCCGCCCGTTTCATAGACATTCTTTAATTCGCATCCGGTGATATCGATGTCCTGGCGTTTGGCGTGGCCGTCTACGACCGCGAACAATCCTTCCGCGTTGCGGACATAGACCGCGGACACGGAGACCGCTTATTCGAAAACCCCCGATACGACGGCCAGCAGCTTTCCGTTCCGCAGTTC
>JAQUMZ010000149.1 GCA_028717865.1 Elusimicrobiota bacterium
CGCGCGCAAAATGCGCGGCAGGCTTTTAGCGTCGATGGGCCTCCAAAAGCGTTGCAGTCTCTTCTTGGGAAACCACGGCTGCGCGCCAGAGGGCGCCTGTTGCGGCAGGCCGTAGATCGTAGGCACGCCGCCCAGATCGGTTTTCGCGCCCTGGACCTCGGCCTCGACGGGCGCCGGCCCGGGGCTTCCCGGGGCCGGCGCGCCGCCCTCTCGGGCCAGCAGCGCCGCGGCGATCTGGCGGGCGACGCGCATCGTCCACATCCGCCTCATCTCACGTATCGGAGCGATGCGTTCCTGGACGGCGGGGCCGAAAAAGGCGAGTCGATCGAGACCCTCGGCCGCCGCCACGAGTTCCCGCCGACCAAATTTCCTCGCCGCGACCGCGACGGATATCTCCTTGACCCGAAGGTCGACGGCGCTCAATACCTCGGGCAAGACCGCCGCGTAGGCCTGGGCAAATTCCTGCTCCAGCCGGACTTTCTCATCGTTCCAAGTCTGTAGCGCCGCATAGTCTCCAGGGGTCCAAAGGCGAATATAGCTCTTCTTGGCCGCGGGAGACTGGAGGACGGCTTCCAGCCGGGAATGAAAATCCCGGGGTAGATGGGCCTCCACGGCGCCGGCGATGCCACGGTCGACGCTGGATTGCGAATCCAGCTTCGGCATCCCTTGAGGCGCCGCGAGCGAAATCAACGACTGCAGCGCCTCGACCCGGGCAGGGGTGGTCGGAGGAAAGGGGGGCACCCAGGTCCCGGACACCGGGGCCGTACGCGCGGCGGTCGGACCCCCGGCGACCCCTCCGGGAGCAACCAGGGCAACAAAAATTAAAGCAAAAGAAATGATCACCACATCGTCTTTGCGGCAAGGAAATTTTTTTTGCATCTTCACAACCTCCCGCGCTGTATGAGGATACCGCCGCGCGGTTAGGATCGCCTGGGCAGTCAGTACCGGCCAGAACCCGCAATGGGCTCAGTCGAATCTGGGTCAAAAGTCCCACGTTTGTTCTCGACGGATTCTCCAGGGGAACGCGCCGGAGCCGTGACTAAAACCTGAACGCCAAGGTCACCCGGTTGTGCATGCCCAGGTCGCCGATGGGCGCCCAGGCGTAATCCAGCCGGAACGCGGACAAGTCCAAGCCCGCGCTGGCGGTCAGGCCGGCCAGACCGTCGACGTCGCGGCCGTTTTTCTGGTTGTAGCCCAGCCGCACGAAGCCCTGGCGCCGCTCCCGGTCGAAGCTCATGTGGCCCTCGATGCCGAAAGAAACGTAAGGATCGCCGTCCGAGGGCAGGTTCACGTCCAGGCCGCTGTCGAACACGGGCGAAGTGTGCCACAGCATGCCCGCCGTGAAACGGAAAGGCAAGGGCGCGCTGTAGCCGCCGAGTTTGATGCTGGGGCCGAGATTGGCTCTGACGGGTGAGGGCACTCCCGACAATTCGCCGGCAGTGTACTAATTTGGGTCGCTTTTGAAATGGATGTATCTATAAACTACGGCAAAATTATCACCGAGATCGGCCATTATCTCGGCTCGAATCTCATCGAATCGAGGAGGAAAACCCTGGTAATCTTGACCTCGCTTGGCATAACCTCTCTTGAGGGCTTCAATATATTCCTCAACCGTTTGAACCGACGGATGGTCAGGCCCTATGCTCAAGTCAACACGGCCATTTACAGGCATGCCCATATTTTTCGGGAATATAGCTTGAAGCAGTCCCAAAACGATGACTTTTTGTTTTTGTGAAGAGACCAAAACCGCGGTGTGATCGATATACCGGGCGGAATCGGGGCTATCACGCCTTTCGATTAAAAGTACAGGCCCCCGTTGAATTCGTTTTTCGGATGTCTTGGTTGCGGCTAGAAGTCGCTGCGCGCCTTTGAAACTATCGTCCAACTGCTGGGCTATACACGCAACCGTTGCTAGCACCAATGTGGCTGCTGTCGCCGCCAAGGTTCTCTTGTTCATTATGATCGCTCCTAATCATTCCTCAATATGCCTTAACCGCCGAAATAATATTTAAGGCAAACGACTGACATTTTCCAATGTCCTTTGGGGCATCATGATATGGGCCGAAAGACCCAGGAATGCGGCAAGAGAAGGGATCGGTAAGACCCGGTCAGAACCTAAAGGCCAGGGTGACGCGGTTGTGCATGCCCAGGTCGCCGATGGGCGCCCAGGCGTAATCCAGCCGGAACGCGGACAAGTCCAAGCCCGCGCCGGCGGTCAGGCCGGCCAGGCCGTCGACGTCGCGGCCGTTTTTCTGGTTGTAGCCCAGCCGCACGAAGCCCTGGCGCCGCTCCCGGTCGAAGCTCATGTGACCCTCTATGCCGAAAGAAACGTAAGGATCGCCGTCCGAGGGCAGGTTCACGTCCAGGCTGCTGTCGAGCACCGGCGAGGTGTGCCAAAGCATGCCCGCCGCGAAGCGCAACGGCAGCGGCGCGCTGTAGCCGCCGAGCTTGATGCCGGGGCCGAGATTGGCCAGGCTGGCGCCGACGTCCAGGGGCCGCTCGCCGACCATGCAAACGTTGGGCGCCTGCGCGCCGATATCGACGGCGGCCGTCTCGCCGGAGACGTCGTCGACGGAGGAGCGTATGAGCTTGAGGGCTCCGCCCAAGGAAAATCTCCCGAAGCGCCGGGCGTAAGCCGCCGCCACGGCCAGGTCGTTGGGGGTGAACGACCCCGCCGCGTCGCCCTGGGGCGTATAGGCCGTCATCGTCCCCTGCGAATAATAGATCACGCCGGCGGCCAGGGCCGCGGAGTCTCCGAGCGACCGGGCGTAGGCCGCGTAACCCAGGGTGGAGGCGCCCAGCAGGCTGTTGTAGGAAAGGCTGAGGTCCGAGGCCGCCGCGGGGCTCAGCGCGGCTATCCCGGCCGGGTTGGTCAGCAGGGCGTCGCCGCCCCGCGCTCCGGCCGCGAAGGTCCCGCCCAACGCCTCGGAGCGGGCGGGCAAGGCGAGCTTCAGGAAAGCCGCGCCCGTGGTGCCGACCGCGTTGCTGGAAAAGGGGGAATCCGGAAGCAAGGAACCGCCCCAAGCGCGGGACGGTCCCGCCAAAAGCAAAAGAAATATCCAGCCTAGACTGGCCAGACCGGCCCCTTGCGCGGCTTGGAGATCTCCGCCGCCGGCTCGGACGACTGCGGCAAGGACTCAACCACGGGAGGCTCCGAAACCGGAGCCGCGGCTTGCGGCGGCGCTTCGGGCTCGGTGAGGGGAAGGACCTCCGTTTTGGCTTCGGGCGCTGGAGGCGCAAAGGTCTCCGTTTTCGCTTCCGGGACGGCGGCCGCGGGCGCCGGCGTAAAGAGCGCCCGGTCCGCCTCGGACGGCGCGGCCGCCGGCTCGGGTGGAAGGAGGATATCCGGCTGCTCCGGCGCGGGAGCGGCGACGGCGGCGGGGGGAGCAAGCTCCAAAGGCCTGGGCTCCGGCTCGGCCTGGACGGCGGGTTCGCAGGGCGCCGCAGCCGCCGGCGCTTGGGTCGAACCGGCCTTGGCGGCGAGCGCTTCCAGGCGCTCGAGCAGTTGTTCGCCGCGGGCGTTTTGCTGGGACATGAGGCCCTTTATCGCGGCGATTTCCTTGTCGAACTTTTCCAGCTGGGCCTTTATGTTTTGGAGATAGACTACGGCCGGACTGATGCCGCCCGTGGTAGTCTCGCTGCGGCGGCGTTCGGGGCCGGTATAGCCGCCCGAGACGGGCGCGGGCGCCGCCGCCGCCGCGGCGGGAGCCGGCGCCGGAGCGGACGCCGGAACGGGCGCGCCGGACGCGGCGGGCAGGACCAGAATTTTTTCCGTCTGCGCCGCGGGTTCCACGATCGGGGTGACGACCGCCTCCGCCCGCGGCTCGGCCGGCTTGGGCGGCAGGGCCGGGGGAGCCTCCTCGGACTCCTCGGACTCCTCGACGGCGCTTCGGTATTGCCCCAGCAGGTAAAGGAACAGGGAGGAACTGACGAGCAGCCCCATCCCCGATAGATAGAACCAGCCGTCGCCCCAAATGCTCGTCACGTTTTTATATTATCGGATTGTCCCCGGCCTGTCAAGGCAACGGCATTTGCTATAATTCATCCAGTTTTGAAGTTCACCAACCCGGAGCCGGCCGGACTCTTTTTGACCTGCGTCTGCCTTCCCGAAGAGGCGCGCGAACTGGAGCTTTCGGCGGATAAACGCGGCACCCTGCTCGGCCCCGAGGAACGGGCCTGCTACGGCCGCCTGCGCTCCCAAAAACGGCGCTGGGACTGGCTTTCGGGTCGGGCGGCGGCCAAGCGCGTCCTGCGCCGCTATTTTCAGGAAATCGAGAACCGCGCCGTCGGCCTGGCCGATATCGAAATCGCCCCGGACGCCCAAGGCGCCCCGGTGTGCGTCCTACCCGGGGCCCCCAGCTTCTCGATCACGCACTGCGCCGAGGGCGGCCTGTGCGCGGTGGGCCTGGATCGTCGCCGGGTGGGCGCAGACTGGGAAATCATCGCGCCCCGCGCCCGGGCCTTGGCCAGGCTT
The DNA here is from genome assembly GCA_028717865.1 of Elusimicrobiota bacterium. Classification (GTDB taxonomy): domain Bacteria; phylum Elusimicrobiota; class Elusimicrobia; order UBA1565; family UBA9628; genus UBA9628. The sequence continues at coordinate 4,475 of JAQUMZ010000149.1, forward strand.
TTCGCCCGGCCCGGGGAGTTGCCGGAAGACGCCGACGATCGGGCCACGACCGCGCTCTGGGCCGTCAAGGAGGCCTTGCTCAAGCTGCTGGGGCTGGGCCTGGCCTGCCCCCCCACGGACGTGGAAGTCCGCGCCGAGCCCGTCCTGCACGGACGGGCCCGGGAGCGCTGGGCCGGGCTGGGCGCCCCGCGGCTGGCGTTTTCGGTCACGGACCGCGGCGGCTCGCTGACCGCCGTCGCTTACGAAGCGAATCCCCAAGGAGGCTCGTAAAAATGGAGAGCGCCAAGCAATCCGCCCATGATCCCGCGAAGGCGGAACGGCCCACGGCCCCGAGTCTCAAGCGCCTGCGCCAGATGGTCGAGACCGTCATGGCCGGGGGCGGTCCCGCGCGCATCCAGGCGCAGAAAGCGAAGGGCAAGTTCACCGCGCGCGAGCGCATCAACTATCTCTTCGACGAGGGCAGCTTTCAGGAAACCGACATACTGGTCGGCACGCGCTGCGCCGACTTCGGCCTGAAGGAGAAGAACCCTCCGGGCGACGGGGTCGTGACGGGATTCGGGACCATCAACGGCCGGGAAACCTGCGTCTTCGCCCAGGACTTCACGGTGCTGGGCGGCTCCCTGGGCCATGCCCACGCCATGAAGATATGCAAGGTGATGGACCTGGCGCTGGCCAACCGCGTCCCGGTCGTCGGACTGCTGGATTCCGGCGGAGCCCGCATCCAGGAGGGGGTCGATTCCCTCGACGGCTACGCCGAGATTTTCCGCCGCAACGTGCGCTCCTCGGGGGTCATTCCGCAGATATCGGTCATCCTCGGCCCCTGCGCGGGGGGGGCGGTGTACTCCCCGGCGCTGACCGATTTCATTTTCATGGTCGAGGGCATAAGCCACATGTTCGTGACGGGCCCGGACGTGGTGAAGGCGGCCACGGGCGAGGACGTGTCGTTCGACCAACTGGGCGGCTGCGAGGCCCACGCGAGCAAGTCGGGCGTCTGCCACTTCGTGGCGAAATCCGAGCCCGACTGCTTCCGCCAGGTGCGGGAGCTGCTCTCGTTCCTGCCCCAAAACCGCTGGGAGCGGCCGGAGCGCGTGGCCAATCCCGACCCGGCGCGGCGGGCCATCCCCCTGCTCGAGAAAATGTGCGAGATGGACCCGCGCAAGCCCTACCGCATCCATCACGTCATCTGGCAGATCGCCGACGAGCACAAATTCTTCGAGGTCCACGCGGGCTTCGCCAAGAACATCGTCGTGGGCTTCATGCGCATGGGCGGGGAGGTGGCCGGAGTCGTGGCCAACAATCCCGCGCATTTCGCCGGCGCCCTGGACATCAACTCGGCCGACAAGGCGGCCCGCTTCATCCGCTTCCTCAACGCCTTCAACATCCCGATCGTGACGCTGACCGACGTCCCCGGCTACTGGCCCGGAGTGGCCCAGGAACACGCCGGCATCATCCGCCACGGCGCCAAACTCCTCTACGCCTACAGCGAGGCGACGGTGCCCAAGATCGCCGTGGTCATCCGCAAGGCCTACGGCGGCGCCTACATCGCCATGAGCTCCAAGCGGCTGGGCAGCGATTTCAACTTTTCCTCGCCCAGCGCGGAGATCGCGGTGATGGGCCCGGCCGGCGCCATCGAGATCCTTTATTCCCGCGAGCTCGCCGCGGCCAAGATGGACGAGGAGAAGGCCGCCCTGCGCGCCCGGCTCACGGCGGAGTACAAGGACCGCTTCGCCTCCCCCTATCAGACCGCCTCCACGGGCTCCCTGGACGAGGTCATCGAGCCCAGCCTGCTGCGCTACAAGATCATCCGGGCTCTGCGCCTGTTGCGCGACAAGCGCCAGCCGGGCACGCACGAATGCCGGGGCAATATCCCTTTGTGATTGTGCTATAATCCGCCAAGACTCGGGACCCTAACGCCATGAAAGCCCAAATCCTAGTGGTCGAGGACCAGCCGGCCACCTCCGAACTCATCCGAGAGGTGCTCAAGGACGAGGGCTGCGAGGTCCAACTGGCCGACACCCTGGCCAAGGCCCGCAAGAGCCTCGAGCGGGTCCTGCCGGATCTCATGATTCTCGACCGCTCCCTTCCCGACGGAGAGGGCCTCGACCTGCTGGCCGATCTGCGCAGCGCCTCGCGCTCGGCCAATCTCCCGATCCTGATCCTGACCGCCCAGAACACCGTCAACGACAAAGTCGCCGGCCTGCGCAGCGGGGCCGACGACTACATAGCCAAGCCGTTCAACACGGAGGAACTGGTCGCCCGCGTGGAAA
>JAQUMZ010000150.1 GCA_028717865.1 Elusimicrobiota bacterium
ATCCCCTTCGCCCCGCGCGGGGCGGCCGCCCGCTACGAGCATTCCATGGGCCAGCTGCCCGCGCGCATACTGCGCCGCTCCGGCGCGGGAACGCGGGCATGAAACTGCTGCTCGTCGCCGATCCGCAGGCCCCCTACGGAGAGGACGCCTTCTGCCGCGAGCTGGCGGCGCGCGCCGCCGCCCGGGGCCACGAAACCGTGCTCGCCGGACCGCAGACGCCGGCCCAAGCCGATGCCGTACTCATCAACAGCTGCCAGCGCGAGGCTTTCCTGGCCGCCCGCTCGGCGGGGCTGAAAACCGCCGTGCGCCTCATAGACTCCTTCGCCGAGCTGGACGAGGCTCGGCTCCTCCCGATCCGGGACGTCCTGGCCCGGGCGGACCGCGTGTTCGTGCCCAGCCGGCATCTGGCCGGCCGGGCGAGCTCCTGGGGCGCGGGCGATCGGGTCCGCATCGTTCCCTACGCCTACGACCGGGTGCGGGCCAACCAGATCGCCCTCGTCACCGTGCGGGCCTCCCGCCCCGCCGATTTCCAGATCGTGGCCGTATCCAAATTCACCGAAGCCTGCCGGCCGGGCCTGGAACTGCTCCTGGCCGCGGCCTCGCGCCTGCGCTTCGACGCGCACCTGACCCTCGTGGGCCAAGGTCCCATTTGGGACGAGGTCCGGGAGCGCGCCAGCCGCCTGCTGCCCGGAAAGGCCATGTTCACCGGCGCCTTGCCGCACCTGAAGATCATGGAGTTCTTCCGGGCCGCGAAGGCCTACGTCGACCCCTCCGGCGCCGACGGCTTCCCAGCCGCGGCCCTCTACGCGCTCGCCGAGGGCTGTCCCGTGGTGGCTCCGCGCTTCGGCGCGGTCACCGAGCTCATCAACCACGGCGCCAACGGACTGCTCTTCGCCGCCGCGGACGCGGGCTCGCTGGCGGAGGCCCTGGTGACCCTGCGCTCCGAGCCCGGCCTGTCGCTGCGCCTGATCGCCGAAGGCGTCAAGACCGTGCAAGCCCACAGTTGGGACGCCACCATCGCCGCGGCCTTCGCCGGCCTGGAGGAACTGGTCCGATGACATCCCTCGTTTGCGCGCTGCTGCTCGACCTCGACGACGCCGCCGACTTCCCGGGCAACGAGGGCACGGCCCTGGGCCGCGCCATGCCGGCCTATCCGCTCATGGCGGCGCGGACCTCCGCCCACGTGCGGCGGATTTACGCCTTGACGGCCTCGCCCGCGGTCAAGTCCGCCGCCCTCCAATACGACGCGGTGATACTCGATCCCCCGGCCGGACAGCCCGGCCTGCAGGCCTGCCTGCTCCACGGCTACCGCCAGATCGTCAAGGAACTGGCCGCCGAGGACGCGAAGCTCGAGGTCCTGGCCGTGCTGCTGGCCAACGCCCCGGCCGTGACCAAGGACGCCGTCGACTCGGCCGTCGAGGCCCTGCTCGACCGCCCCGAACTCGACAGCGCCCTGACCGTGGCGGCGGAAACCCGCAAAGCCCCGGCCCTGGCCCGCCGCCAGGACGCCAAAGGCCTGCTCGTCTCCTTCCTGCCCTCGGCCGCCGGCCTGCCCGCCGAGGAGCCGTGGTATCCCACCTGGAGCGTCACGGCGCTGCGCCCCGCCTGCCTGGAAAATCCCCGGGGCGAGCCGCCCCTGCCCTGGCTGGGGACCAAGGTCCTGCCCGTCAAGCAGTGGGGCCCGGGGCCCATAGACTACCATTGGCAGCTGCCGGCCCTGGAGTTCTGGCTGCGCAAAAACGGCGTGAGCGACCTTTCCGTCGGACTGGAGCGCCAGCCCCTGCCCAAGCCGCAGCTCTCCCCGAAGTCGGACCGCAGATGAGGACCCCCTGGCGCGTGCCGCTGATGCGGCACGCCTTCCCCCGGGAACGCTGCACGCGGCGGGCGCTGTCCCGGTTCGTGCTCGAGGCGCCGCGCTTGAGCATGGGCGAGCAATGCCGCGAATTCGAGCGCGCCTTCGCGCGCGGCCAGGGCCGCCGCCACGCGGTCCTATTCAACAGCGGGGCCAGCGCCAACCTGGCCCTCTTGCAGGCCCTGCGCAACCTCGGCCGGCTCAAGGCGCGCGAGCGCGTGGGCTTCTCGGCCGTGACCTGGGCCACCAACGTCATGCCCATCATCCAGCTGGGCTGCCGTCCGGTGCCCATAGACTGCAACCCCGCCACGCTCAACTCCATGGCCGCCGACGTGCGCGCGCGCCTGCGCCAGACGGAGCTGCGGGCCCTCTTTCTGACCAACGCCCTGGGCTTCACCGGCGATCTGCCCGCCATACGCGACCTGGCCCGCCGGCGCGGCATCATCCTGCTCGAGGACAACTGCGAGAGCCTGGGCACCATGCTGCCCGAGGGCCGGTCCGGCAACTTCGGCCTGGCCTCGACCTCGTCCTTCTTCGTGGGCCACCACCTCTCCACGATCGAGGGCGGCATGGCCGCCACCGACGACCCCGAGCTGGTCCAGATGCTGCGCATCGTGCGCGCCAACGGCTGGGACCGCAACCTCACTCCCCGCCAAGCCGACGGCTGGCGCCGGCGCTTCCGCGTCGACGACTTCCAGGCCCGCTACGCCTTCTACGACCTGGGCTACAACCTGCGTCCCACGGAGCTGACCGGCTTCCTGGGCCTGCGCCAGGTCCGCCAAATAGCCGAATGCGCGCGCCGCCGGCAGGAGAACTACATCCGCGTGGAGTCGGCGCTCAGCGCCAACCCCGATCTCATGCCCCTGGACCGCTCGCACATCCGGCGGCTGTCGAGCTTCGCCATACCGGTCATGTGCCGCACCCCCCACCTGCGCCGGGTCTACACCGAGAGATTCGTGCGCGCCGGCATCGAGTCGCGGCCGCTCATCGCGGGCAACATGGAGCGCCAACCCTTCTACGCCAAGTACGTCCGCGAGCGCTACCCCCTGCCCGGCGCCGACCTTATCCACCACTGCGCCTTCTACTGCGGCAACCGCCCCGATATGAGCCGCGCCGAGCTCAACCTAATCGTCCGCTGCCTGCGCCCGCAGGCTTGAGGGCGCGGCTCAAATCGCGCCGCGATAAAAAGCCCTTCGCCTCGCTCGGAGCTGTAGTAGATGCCCGGCTGAGCTATTGTTGCCTACGCGATGAGGGGACTGCCCGTCTGTGCGTCTCTACTTCAATACGGCCAGTGGCTCTTCTTTCCAAGTCTCTTCGACATCGGTGGATGGCAATAGCCTTGGCTCTTGCTCGAGCTGATTGCTTCGAGCTTCGACAATGACGTGAGGGCGGACGTAGTTATATAGCTCCGACAGCGTAACAAGCTTGTCGTTATTCAGATCGGCGTCTCCCTGGAGGCCTCTTAGCAGGAAATACGTGAAGAGCCCCATCTGTTTCTTCCCATATGTGCCGCTGATCTGAGTACCTGATGATGCCGCGAAGACCGTGATCTTCCCTGCGGCCAAGATGGGGTCTTCCACAGTGGGGATGACCGGACGAGTCCCCTGTGCTATGACTGTTCTGGGTCCGCCCAATCCAGAGAAGCACGCATCAAGAACGACCAACGCGCGCTTCACCGGCAACTTGCCCAGCGATTCATAAAGTTGACTGAGTGGATATCCCAGTTGGCGAATAGTCTCCGGAGCGGCATCGTATGGGACCAGATAACCGCGACCCGTCTCCGGCTCAGGTGTGCCGTGGCCGGCATAATAGACGAACACCTCCGAATCACTCTTGACCTTCTCCTTGAGCCACACTTCCAGATACGCCTTGAAATCTCCAAGGCCGGCCCTGGAATCCAGTCTCAGCACGATGTTCTCTGCAGGAATGCCCAGCGCGGACTGGAAGTACTCCTTGGCGGAAATGGCGTCTCGGGCGGCGTAATCGGCCATCACGATGTCGCGGTAATGCTCGACACCGATGATCACGGCAAAAGCATTCTGCCGGGAGGTGCGATATGCCGGGAGGGCCTTTAGCTCTGCTGCCGGGATGCTTTGCGCTGTCCCGGAAGACATGGCGAGGACTTCCGATGGCCTGCTGTCGACGACCATTTTTTGCCCCGCATTATTGAGGATCGCTTTGTCTGCTATCGTCCGGGCCCTCGTGTTCCTGGGATCCAAGTGCAGCGCCATGTTGCCGTAAGCAAGCGCCCGCTGATACTGTCCGGCGTCCAGCGATTCCTGGGCCTCCATCAAATATTCGGCGATCCTCTTCTTCCTGTCACGCCCTTCCGCCAGGCGAGAGGCGATGCCATTGTAGAGATCATCCCTCCAGGAGTTCCGCGCTATCAGCTTGCTGTTGGCCGACTTCCCCCAATTCATCCGCAGAGTCATCTGGTGGCTTATGCCAAGGACGGAATGGGGCGTGATGGCATAATCAACGCCTAGCGATCTATACTGCCAACTCGTCCCGAAGGTCGGCCCGACCCCATCCCAACCGCTGCGGAAGGCAAAATCCTTCAAGAGAGAGTATTCCATACCGAACCGATAATCAGTCTCGCCCGCACGAGTCAGGATGTCGAAACTGGCCAAGAGCGGCTCCATGACGGCGATGGCTCCGCCAAGACGGACGCCCCTGGGCAGCGTGTCGGCGCCACCCTCCCGGCCGAGTTTGGCGCCGAGGACATTCTGCAGTTGCACCCCTGCTCGATAGCGGCCCCTGGTGCCGACGACCCCAAGGTCCGAGTCGAATGCGGAGGACGAGTAGTCAGCCAGTTGTCGCGTCAATATCTTGTGGGTAAAGCCGATGGCGAACATCTTTGCTGGTTGTATCCCCCAACCGAAAAGATACGCACGGCGCGTATCCGAGAAAGAGCCCGCGGGGGTGTTGGATGCGTCTCGTTGGGTCAAGTCACCGTTGTCGAAAGATATGACGGAGATTCCGACGCCAAAGGGCTTGGCAAAAGCATGGCCATAAGAGAGTTCGTCCATGCTGGCGCCTTCAAAGAGCATCTTATGCGTGAACGTGGCGCTGTTGCGATAGGGCAGCCCAATACCGCCGGGATTCCAGATCAGCGCTTCAGGCCCCTGAGCCAGTGCGCCAAATGCCCCTCCCATGCCCATGGCTCGAGCACCGGCGCCGTATTCGATGAATTCTCCGGGCAGCCCGCCGTCATACTCTCCCGCAAGAACGCTCGGGGCAAGACATAGCGCGATGCCGATGCTCAATAGGCATCGCATCGACTGGCTCCATCGCCGATTGCCCATGGGTCTGCCCAGCATCACGCGTCCTATTTCACTCCGATCTTGACGGTTTCCCGTTTCCCGCCGCTGTCGACTACGCAGATATAGCCGCCCATTTCCGCTGTCCGACCGCTGCCCGTTCTGCCGTCCCACTGGATTTCGTTCGGCCCTTGGCGCCCACCATTCGTCCCCGCCCCATAAGTCGCTTGCCACACCAGACGGCCGAATGGATCATAGATGCGGACTTGGACATTGCGATCCTGGTCGAGAGCGTAGCGTATGTGTGTCTGTTGCCCCCGCAAAGGCGAGAACGGGTTCGGATAATTGGTCAGACTCTCCACTGCGGTTGCTGCCGGGGCAAAGCCCGCGATTCCAAACATGGTGAGGTGGCCCACATGGCCGGAGACTCGCCGGTTCAATGTGTCAACCGTAGAGTCTGAAACCAGTATCCAATAGCCTTTGGCTTGATCGTAATAGAACAAACGCAGGTCATTCTCATTCATGCCGGCGATATCCGCAGGCGTATAAGCGAGTGTTATGCCGAGAGCCCGGTTGAATTGGCTGGTTCCGTCCACCATCGAGATATCCCTAATGATCGAGGTCAATGCAAAATGTGGATCGTTAGGGGCGGCAGGCGCTTGAGTGATCGTTTGGATGTCGATGGAGGTTGGATTCTCCAGCGCTCCGCTCGGGACTTCCACCCTGGTGCCATCGGCGGCAATCAGAGTGTTGTCGATCGCGGGATTGACGGCTGCCTGAACGACGAATTTATAATGGATGGCGGCAGTGCCGACATTCCCAGCATTATCCCGGGCTACCGCATGGAAATACCATGTCCCATCCGCCAAAGAGGGATGGGTCTGAATTGGAGAGCCGCTGAAGCTATCGGCGCTGGTGGGGATAGTTGCGGCATTGCCATCTATCCGCCAATGGTAGCCCGCGATGCCGGAAGCGTCACTCGGGCCGGAAAGGGTGAAATTCGGGTCGATGATTGGATACCCCGTGTCGTGGTCGGGATGCGAAGGCGCGGATGCGGAGGTCGGTACCCCGGGCGCGGTCAAATCTATCGTGGTGCCGCTGCTCCAGTCCGAATAGTCGGTATAATCGCCTTGTCCGTTGCGCGCTCGCACGCGCGCGTAATAAGTCTTGGCCTCAATACCGCCAGCGACTGCGGAGGAATAGACATTGCCCACATCTCCATCAAAGAAGCTGGCATTATTGGTTGATGGGTCAGTACCAATCTGCAAATAGTATCCGACAACGTTGCTGTCAGGGGTCATAACACTGCCCGATGTCCATGCAAATGCCAGAATTGATGTGCTACTGAATTCAACGCTGGTGGGGATGGATGGTTTCCCGGTAGGTAGCGTCAAGACAGGCTGCCATTCCCCAATCCAAACGCTATGCTGTGAGATGGCGTGATATTCATCGAAACTGATATGGGCGCTGCCTGTAGAATCGAGAACCATGGACGGAGCGTTGGTGAGATACACCCAACTTGGCGCCGGCGACGATACAAGCCAGGCCGCCCCATTCCACTTGACATGCATTATGTCCGGGTATGGTCCCAGGCTGGCACAGGCGATTTGTGGCCTGTCTAATGC
>JAQUMZ010000151.1 GCA_028717865.1 Elusimicrobiota bacterium
CCGGGCGGTTAGCGACCATTTCCGCGCCCGCCGATGGCGCTCCCTGCTGCCTCTCGACCTCCTGCCCGAGCCGGCCGACCCCTCCCCCCGCGCCGAGGAGATCCTGGTCCACGACGAGGAACGCCGGGCCCTGGCCGCGGAACTTGGATTGGGCGAAAATCATGTGGCCGTCATACTCTACCGTGCCATGCGCAAGCTCCACGCGCGGCTGGAAGGCAAGATATGAATGAAGAAGACTCCGCTCGGGATTTCTGCGCCGCGCTCGACGCCCTGCTTGACGGGACGCCGCAGGCGCAAGCGAACGGTCCCCTCGCCACGGCCGGACGATTGGCCAAGGCCGACTTCAGCGCCGAAACCCGGCTGCGCGCCCCTCTGCGGGCCCGGCTCCTGGAGCGGGTCCCCAACCCAAGGCGGACGCTCTATCCGCGCCTGGCCTGGGCCGGAGCCTTCGTCGTCATCGCCGTCCTGCTTCCCCTGCTCCCCCTGCGCCGCCCCGCCACCCAGAGGCACGCCTTCCCCCGAGGGGAACTAGGACTGCCCGTGCTGCCCGGATACCTGCCCGTCCCGAAGCGCGCCGAAGCGCAAACCGTGTTCACCACGGTCGCGGCGAAAACCGTCTCCACCCGGAATGGGACATCGATCGTCTGGCAGTTCGAAGCCGGGGCGCTGGTCCTGGAACGCCGCCGCATCACCATGCGGGATATTTTCGTGACGCCGAAGCTTTGACTACGCACAACCCACTAGGAGGCACATATGAAGACTCGATACGCGATGTCGGTCTTGCTGCTGGCGGTCATGGCCGTAGCGGCCTGGACCGCGTCACCCGGACAGACGCCGGCTCCGCGGACACCCGATAAGAACGGAGTGATCAAGGGGTATCGCGGGGTGTCCATCCCCCTGTCCGGACACCAGCTCGCCTTCGTCAACAAAGGCAACCGGGTGGATGCCCTGGTGACGTTCGAGGCGCAAATGGCGGACCGCAAGGAAAAGGTCACTGCGACCATCCTGCAGAACGTCGTGGTAGTCAACGTAATCCGCCCGGGCAAGCTGGGAGACGCCGGCGTCGTAGAGCTGCTGCTCAACCCCAACGAAGCTCAATACGCGGCCTTGGCCATGCACCAGGGCGACATCCACCTCAGCGTGCGCGCCGAAGGCGACACGAAGATGGAGCCCATGGAGATGGCGTCCTTCCGCAAGCTGTTCAAGTAGCCGCGCGCTTCTTGCGGATATCCCGGATGTGCTTTATGCGGACGTAACGCAGGCGCTTGCGGTCCTGCTCGACGGCGGGCAGCATGTCGCCCAGGACGTTGAGGGCCGTCTGCGCCCATGACACAATGGGGCGGCGCATATGTTATCCTGGCACGAATCAGCTCGCGGCGAAAGAGGAGCTCATGGTGAAAAATGCCAGGCGTCTGGGGGCTTTATGGCTGGCCGTCGCATTGGCGGGCACGGCTGGCATCGCGGCTGCCGCCCAGGACCGGGACGCGAACGGCACCGACTTGAACCTGAGGGCCCAGGCCGCCCGGGGCGGCTGGAAGGCCGCAGAGACGGAGATTTCCAAGCTTTCCGAGGACGAGTTCCGGACCTTTCTGCTCGACCCGAAGGATATCGCGGCGAGCGTCAGGCAGGCCGAGTCCCTGAACCGGCTGCCGCTATCGATTTCCAACGCCGCGGAGCCGTCCCTGGACTGGAGGAAGAAGGGCGTCGAGACCCCGGTCCGGTATCAGGGCCAGTGCGGCTCCTGCTGGGCTTTCGCGATGGCGGGAGCCGAGGAACTGCAGTTGCTCATCCGGGCGCCCGAGCTGCGCGGCCGGCCCGGGTCGCAGGTGATGCGCTCGGTGCAGGCCCTCGTCTCCTGCGACACCAAGATGCTGGGCTGCAACGGCGGCCTGCTCAACGCCAACTATCTGGTCGACACGGGCCTGCCGGCGGAGAGCCTCTACCCCTACATCTCCGGCGACGGCGACACCAGGACCTGCGGCGAGGGGGCCGTGGACAAGGATTGGAAGGCCAAGACCGTGCGGATCGCGAAGTGGGGCTCCATCGACGTCTCCGTGGACGCCCTGAAGAAGGCGGTCGCGCAATACGGCCCCATTCCGACCAGCATGCTGGTGTTCGACGACTTCAAGCATTACCAGGGGGGCGTCTACAAGAAGACCCCCGGCGGGAAGTTCCTCGGCGGGCACGCCGTCCTGATCGTCGGTTACGACGACTCGGACCGGAGCTTCATCGTCAAGAACAGCTGGGATACCGGCTGGGGCGAGAAAGGCTACTTCAAGATCGCCTACTCCGAGGTGCAGTGCAGCCTTTGGGACATAATCGTGGGGCACAAGCGCGTCAATTTCGGCTGCGCAACGATCGCCTACGACATGAAGAGCGCCGGCGACGAGGCCCGGCCCATGCTGAGCGCGGACGCGGCCCGCAAGGCCATCGGCCTGCTCGCCTCCCCGCTGCCGTAGCGGCCCTTCATTGCTGCCGCAAGCTCAAAAGGGAAGGGAACTTCCGCAGGCTTTCGGCGCGTTAGGAGCCTGCCTGGCCTACAACGTGGCTGCTCCGGGAACCCAGGCCAAGCCGGCGTTAGATTAACCGATCAATATCAGCATCAACGTGGAAAACCCCAGCACGAGGGCCAAGAGCCCGACGAAGATAAAAGGCAGCGAGCCCAGAACCAGAAACCAGGGGCTGTCCGTCACGCCGCCGATGCCCGGGGCCTCGGCGAGCTCATGCCTCCAGGGATCGGTCGGATCGTATTTGACGGCCGCCAGGCCGGTCTTCTTGGCCTCATCGTAGGCGGAGAACTTGAGGCTCGCCCAGGCATCGTCGCCGCGCCAGGGGTCTCGGCACGTGTAAACGGGCCCTCGCTCGTCGAGTTGGAATCTGTAGCGCACTTCGCGCGCTTCGTGGCTATGGCGCGATCTGATCTGTCTGATCCGAGTATCCGTCACGGTCGCGTTGATCACTTTGCCCCGGCGCCCCAGGCAGCGCGCGTCCCAAGCCAGACCAAGGATAAAGTATGCCGCCGTCAGCATGAATGCCGCTACGGGCAGGCTTATGGCCGCGGTCCATCTTAATCTCCGGTCATGCCGCTTCTGCGCTTTTTTGGCGATCACGTAAGGCGTCTTGCCGCTGCCGTCCTTGATGCGTTCGTCGACCATCTTCTGCAGGTCGCAGAGGCTGACATCGCGCCGCCTGAGCCAAGCCGTCTGCTTGAAGTAGTCCAGCTCGAATTCTCGAGGCGCATCGTCAGCGGAGATAGGCCGGATCCGGCCCTTGGGGCGGCCGCTCAAGAGCTCCTGGTATAACTTGGCCGCCGGCGCTTGCGGAAAGCGCATCATTTTGGCCCAATCCGGGCGAGGCATGCCCGACTCGGGCAGCGCGGTCGCGGTCACGGTGCGTCCGTCCTCATAGATGGACATGATGTCGACCCAGGCTCCGATCCCGGGGTGATCGCAGACGGCAGCCGTGGCGTCGCGCCCGGGTCCGGTCATCAGGCGCACCAGCACGCCGGGCATCTTGTCTACGGCGAACACGCCGGAGTCGCTGAAGCCTTCCGCCAGGAGCTCCTGGGTCAGCCCAGCGACGAGCTCGGGTCTTTTCCAGCGGGGATCGTCGACCCGCCGCAGGATGATCGTGTCCGGCTGCCCGAGGATCGCCTGTTTTATGGCCGGCAATGCGGCCGTCATCAGCTTTCTGCGCTGGGTTACCAGGAGCGCGAACAGCGCCAGCAAGCCGCCGACAATATAGATTGTCATTAGGCCGCTACGAGGCCCAGGCCGAGGCCGCTCTACCTGATCTTGCGGAGGTAGCGGTCCTTCACGGTGGAATCGATGAAGGAGTCCAGACCCTTGCCGGACAGCGCCAGCGTCTTCATCCGGGCGATGTTCTCGGGGGCGGCGGACTGGTTGGTCCAGCGGTAGGAGGTGTTGTCCTTGAACTCGAGAGTGACGGAGTCCTTCTCGAGCATGAAACGAGCCACTTTGGAGGCGGCATCGGAGTAGCGGCGGAAAATCCTGATTTTCTTCGGTCGGTTCATGGGGGATATTATCGCATAATTGGCATCAGACGGCGCGCTTTCCGCCAGGCGGCCGCAAAGACGACCTTTCGACGAGGACGCTCGAACCGTCCGGTCAGAAACGGACGAGTTCTTTATCGCCTGAGCCGTGCAAGACCGGCTCCTGGTCCCGGTTCTGTCGGCGCGCCGCGTCCTGGACCTTGGGCTTGAGGTAGTCGTAGAGGCCCTTGGCGGTGACCGCGCCCGAGCCGTCCTTGGCCGCGCCGCTCAAGCCCTTGAGGAAGTAGTAGGTAAAGGTCCCGTGGCCTTGATCATCCAAGGTGCTGGTGATCTGATCGCCGGAAGCCGCGGCGAACACGGTCAGGTTGCCGGGGACCGCCGCGGCTCCCACCTTGGTCACGAGCGGACGGGCACCCTTGGCCAGGACCGAGCGCCCGCCCGCTCCCGAGAAGCAGGCGTCCGTGACCGCCACCACGCGCTTCGCCTTCAGCCCGGAGAGCAGCGCGAGCACCTTCTCGAGCGGGTAGGCCGTGGACTTCAGATAGGAGGGGTCCCCGTCCCACGGCACGAGGTAGGACGTGCCGTCCCCGGGGTCGGGCGCTCCGTGCCCGGAGAAGTAGAAGAACACGGACGAGTTCTCCCCGACGTTCCTCGGCAGCCACTCCTCCAGGTATTTCCGCAGCCCCGCGATGGTCGCCTCGGAGCCCTTGAGCGTCACCACGTTGCGCTCGGGATAGCCCAGGGCGAGCAGGGTCTTGCGCATGGAGTCGGCGTCTCGCTCCGCGAACTGCGCCGAGGGCAGGTCCTTGTAGTTCTCGACGCCCACCACCAGCGCGAAGCCGGCCGGCTTTTCCACGAGCCGCAACGCCGGCGCATCGACGTCCGAGACCAGCAGCCTCAGCGCCGGCGCGGGCTGGCCGGCGAGGACCGCCTGGTAGGCGTTGGCCAGCTTCTGGGCCTCGGCGACCTGCTCCTTGGTCATGGCCTGGCTCAGGCGCTTCATGCCTTCGCGGGCGGCCGGGTTCTCGCGCAGGGCGGCCAGCAGGTACCACTTGTACGCCTCGACGAAGTCCTGAACCACGCCCTCGCCCGCCTCGTAGGCGGCGCCCAACTCGGCCGCGGCGTAGCCCAGCTCCCCGCGCTCCACGCCGGTCCGGAACCACTTGACGGCCTCGCCGTGGTTCTTGGCGTAACCCCCGAGCCCGCCGCGATAGAGGAGCCCGAGCCCCCACGGCGCATGGGGAGAACCGTGGGCCGCAGCCAGCTCCCAGAGCCTTCCCGCCTCGGCATAGTCCTGGGGGACGCCGATGCCGAAATAGCGGATGCACCCCATCCAGTGCCGGCCGAACACGTCGCCGGCGTCCGCCGACCGGCGCCCCAGTTCGACCGCCTCCGCTATATCCTTCTTCACCCCCCAGCCGTTGTAGTAAAGCCAGCTGAGCAGCCCTTGGGCCGGCGCATTCCCCTGGTCGGCCGCCTTGCGCCACCATTTCGCGGCCTCGGCGTAGTCCTGCTTGATGCCCGTGCCGTCGTAATACAGCCGGCCCAGGTCGTACTGGGACCACTGGAAATCCGCGGCCTTCTTGTACTGCCTTACGGCTTGCGCCACGTCGCGGGGCAGACCGCCCCAGCCGTTCTGGTACATCCAGCCCAGCCCGTGGTGGCCGTAGGCGTCGCCCCGCTTGGCGAGTTCCTGGCAGCCGTCCACGTATTTCTTGAACCAGCCCTGGGCTTGCGCGGGGTCCTTGGGGACCTGGTCGCCCTGCCAATAGATAAGCCCGAGCAGGCCGAACGCTTCCAGGTTGTCCGCCTTGGCCTCCGCGCGGGCGAGCGCGAGGGCCTTCTCGTGGTCCCCGGCCAAATAGGCGCCCCAGGCCTGCGAGGCCGCTTGAGCGCCGGACGACAGGCAGCACAGCGCCGCGGCGACGGCAACGAGGACTCTTGGATAAACCATGGCCCATTTTACAATATCGCTATAATACAGCTATGCCGCGCCGGCTCGTCGCCGCAGAAAACACGTAGATCACGGACCGCTTCCTGTTCGCCGCCGGGGCCCTCGCGGTGGTGCTGGCGGCCGCGCTGGCCTGGGGCGTCGCCATCCTGCACAGCTCGGGACAGATAGCGGCCATGCTCATCTACAGCGGGTCCCATACGCGGGCGCGGGTGGCCAGGGCCGCGCTCCTCGACCCCGGCAGCGTGCGCATCCGTTCCCGGCTCGAGGCCATGCGCGGCAGATAAATGCGGGGCCGGCCGGGTCGCGCGCAAGGCCGCGCGGGAGCGCAGCGACCGCGCCGCCGGCGCCCCCATACGAGGGGGCGCCGGTTCCGTCGGGGTGGCACTGTAGCCGGCTAACGCGCGGCCCGCTCCAGGCCCGCGAGGTCGGCGAGCACGCGCAGGCCTTCCTCATACGCCGCGTCCGAGGCCGGCAGGGTCCCCGCCCGCGGCGGGCGGCCCGCCGCGATTCCCTCCAGGGTGATGTCCCAGCAGCGCCACGCGGGGCCCTCCCGCGCGGCCAGCGCCTCGCGGCGGGCCGCCCGCCGCCGCTCCCGCGCCCGCTGCTCGGCCTGACGCCGGCCGAGGTCCAGGGAGACGGCGTTCTCGGCCAGCGCCCGCCGGGCACGCGCGATATCCTCGCGGATAAAATCGAACGCCGGCGAGGCCCGGACGCGCCGTTCCGAGGCTAGGCGCAGAGGGCCCAGGCACGGCCCCACCTCGTCCACGGG
>JAQUMZ010000152.1 GCA_028717865.1 Elusimicrobiota bacterium
CTTCTTCAGGCGGGACCTTCGGTATGGGCTCATACATGCTCCGTCCTCCCTGCTGCCCACCGCGGGCAGCATCAGGAGGATATCAGGTCGCCGGGACCCGAGTCACGCAGGCTTGCCGAAAACTCACGGCCATGGACGTTTGGGAGCACGCCTACTATCTGGATTATCTCAACGAACGGCGGCGCTACCTGGAAGGGGTCGCGGACAAACTTCTTAATTGGGAATTCGCCGAGGCCAATTTCATCAAGTCCCCTCAGCCGCCGCGGTATTCGCCCTAAAGGGCGTTCTCGTGCCAGAGCTCGAGCATGAGCAGGCCCCACAGCCGGTAGCCGTGGTCGCGCCGGCCGCCTTGATGCTCGTCCCAGATGCGGCGCAGGGCCGCGGGCTCGAAATAGCCCCGGGCCAAGGCCTCGGAACCCAGCACGCGCTCCTCCCAGAACCGCTTGAGCGGCCCGCGGAACCACGTGCCCAAGGGGATGCCGAAGCCCATCTTGCCGCGGTTGAAGATCAGCGGCGGCAGCTTGTCCCGGAAGGCTTCCTTAAGCAGCCACTTGTGGCCGCGCAAGCCCCTCAGCTTCCAATCCCCCGGCATGCGGTAGACCAGCTCCACGAACTCGTGATCCAGGAACGGTGAGCGTCCCTCCAAGGAGTTGGCCATGGTCGCGATGTCGATCTTGGTCATCAGGCATTCGGGCAGGTAGGTCTTGAAATCCACGTAGAGCAGGCGGTTGACGAAGTCCTCGCCGGCGCAGGCGGCGAAGGACGAGGCCAGGTAGTCCCGGGCCCGACCTTTCCCGGCGCCGAGGCGATCCAGGAAAGCGGGCGCGTATAAACCCTCCTTGTCCTCCTCGGAGAAGTAGCAGATCATCTTCAGATGCCGCCGGGGCAGGTCGGCGAAGAGCGCCGAACGCAGGAAGCGCTTCAGCCTCCAAGTGAAGCCGTAGGGCGCCCGGTACTCGGGCAGGCACTCCGCCGCGGCGCGCAGGGCGGCCTGGGCCGGCCCGGGCAGGGCGTCGAAGTGCCGGGCCAACTTCATGGCGAAGTAGCGGACGTAGCCGGCGAAATTCTCGTCGCCGCCGTCGCCGTTGAGGGCCACGGTCACGTAGCGGCGCGTCTCGCGCGCCACGTAATATGAGGGCAGGGCCGAGGCGTCGGCGTAGGGCTCGCCGTAGTGCCAGGCCAGCTTGGGCAGGACCTCGGCCATCTCGGGCTTGACCACGAACTCGGTATGCTCGCAGCCGTAGCGGCGCGCGACCTCGCGCGCGAAATGCAGTTCGGAGAACTCCTGCTCTTCGAATCCGATGGAGAAGGTCTTGACCGGCCGCGGCGACATCTCCGCCATCAAGGCCACCACGATCGAGGAATCCACGCCTCCCGACAGGAACGCCCCCAACGGGACGTCCGAGATCAGGCGCAGGCGAACCGCCTCGCGCAGTTTGTCCACGACCAGGCCCTTGGCCGTCTCGAAATCGGCCGCGGGCCGGGGCCCCGCCAGCGGCAGGTCCCAGTAGCGCTCGACCCGGGCCCGGCCCTTCTCATAAATCAAGAAATGCGCCGGGGGCAGCTTGCGGACCTGGCGGTAGATCGTGTCCGGAGACGGGATGTATTGCAGCGAAAGATAAAGGTCGACGGCCTGGGGGGCTATCTCGCGCGAAAGACCGGGCCATGCGAAGAGCGAGCGCAACTCGGAGGCGAAGGCGAGATAGCCGGGTTGCTCGGTGTAGACCAGAGGCTTTTTGCCGATGCGGTCGCGCGCCAAAAACAGCCGCCGCGCGGATTTTTCCCAGATGGCAAAGGCAAACATCCCGCGCAGCCGGCCCAGGCAGGCCGGGCCCAGCTTGCGATAGAGCGCCAGTATGACTTCCGTGTCGGTTTGGGTGCGGAAGGGATAGCCCTCGGCCGCGAGCTCGGCGCGCAGTTGCGGGAAATTGTAGATCTCGCCGTTGAAGACGATCGTCAGCTCGCCGTCCGTGGTCTGGATGGGCTGGTGGCCGGTGTTGAGGTCGATGATGGCCAGCCGGCGCATGGCCAGGCCCGCGGGGCCGTCTATGAAGCACCCCTCGTCGTCCGGGCCGCGATGGGTGAGCAGATCGTTGGCCTTTTTGAGCAGGCCGGGATCGGGTCTGGTCCCGTCGTTATAGACTACGCCGCAGATGCCGCACATTCCACGGCAATTCTACAAATATTCGAGTAGCCGCCCCGGGAACGCATGGTATTTTGGAGAAACGCAAAAAAAGCAAGGCCCGTCCCCATCTACCGGTACAGCCGCTCGTAGGCTTGCGCGGTCTTCTCTATGGAGAACTCGGCCTCGGCCTTGCGCCGGGCCTCGGCGCCCAGACGCGGCGCCAACTCCGGCTCGGCGCGCAGCCGCCCCAGGGCGCGATCGAGCTCTGCCGCGCGGTCGGCGGCGAAGAGCAGACCCTGGCGTCCGTCCTCCACGGCCTCGGCGGTTCCCCCCACGCGGCTGGCCAGCACGGCCAGGCCCGAGGCCATGGCCTCCAGCAGGGCGTTGGACAAGCCCTCGGAGACCGAGGGCAGGACGAAGACGTCGGCCGCCGCGTAGGCCCGCTCTATCTCCGGCATGGGCGGCAGGATAAAGACGCGGCGGCCCAGCTCGCCGCCGGCGCCCGAGCGCAGCTTGGCCAGCTCCGGGCCCGCCCCTACGAAAGCGATGAATTCCCCGCCCTCCGCCGCCCGGGCCAGCCAGCGGCTCAGGAACCAGTCCAGGCGTTTCTCCCAGGACAGCCGGCCGACATAAAGGAAGCCCAGCCCCGCGGGCCAGCCCAGCTCGCGGCGCAAGCGCAGCTTCTCCTCCAGCGCGGCCGGCCGGTAGCGCGCGATATCCACCCCGTTGGGTTGCACGCGCACCGGAACCGCGCCCAGATAGCGGGCGCACTCCTCGGCCAGCTCGCCGGTGACACAGACGAACTGCGGCTTGAGCCGCGCGAAGGCCGCGAGCTTGAGCCGGCCCGCGAGGCTCGCGGCCGAGGCGGCGAGCTCGCCGATGCCGCGGCCGCCGCCCAGCTTGATCAGGACGCGCTTGCCCAGCGCCCGGCCCACCGCCGCCGCGGCCAGGGCCGGCGAGCCGGCCAAGTGGGCGTGCACGGCATCGTACCCGGCGCGCCGGCGCCAAAGCCAGGCCCCCAGCGAGAGCATAAAGGTCAGGGCGTTGAGCACGCCCCCGCCCGCGCACCACAGCCGCTCCACGGCCACGCCGCGCAGTTCCTCCCGCGCCGGCAGGCCCGGCAAGCGGCGGGTCAAAACCCGCACCTCGGTCCCGCGCGCGCGCAGCGCCGCCGACAACTCCAGGGCCTGCTTCTCCGCGCCGCCGACGTGCGGATGGAAGCTGGCGCTGACCATGACCACGGAGGGCCGCGCCCGGCCGCCGCTCATCTGCGCCTGCGCGCCAGCACTCCCGGCTTGGGCACCAGGCCGTGGGGCAGCACGCTCAGCACGTCGAAACCCGCCTCCTCGCACCAAGCCAGCAGTTCCTCCTTGGTGTGATGATGCTGGAAAGGCGGCGAAAGCCAGTCGAAATTCTCGAGCAAACGGACTCTGAAGCGCGGATGGACCGAGAAGGTCAGGTATTTCAGGCCGGGCACGGCGCCCAGAATCGTGATCGGCAGGCACAGGGCGTAGGTCAAAGGCGGGGGCAGGCGCGTACTGAAGAAACGGACAACATCGCTCAAGAGCTGCCGCACGCCCACGATGAGCCAGGCGAGGCGGCGGTGCCGGCCCACCCAGGCGCGGTCGGGCCGCAGTGGGTTGGTCACGAAGTCCCGGAAACGCCCGGCCTTCCCGTAAAGCCACACGCTCAGGCCGCCCCTGGGCTTGACCAATCGCGCCACGGCCCCGAAGGCGGCCCGGGTGTCGGAGGTGTGGTGCAGAACGCCGTGGCTGTATACGAAATCGAAGCGGTCCCGCCGCAAGGGCGGCCGCAGCAGGTCGCCCTGGACCAGGTGCAGGCGGGGATGGGCGCGCGCCGCGTCCAGCAGCCGGACCAGGCTCTCCGAGAAATCCAGCGCCACGACGTGCGCGCCCCAGGACAGCGCCACCAGGGCGTAGCGGCCCATGCCGCAGCCCGCGTCCAGGACCAGCCGGTCCCGGAAATCTTCAGGAACCGACTGCGACTCCTCCCGGAATATCCGCTCGTCCTCCTCCGGGGTCCCGGGATAGCGCAGCCACTCGTAGGCGAAGCTCGCCCCGGTCCTGGCCGCGCGCGGATCGGCGCCGTCCCGGGGCAGCAGCCGGGGCACGCCCGAGACGATCGGATAGGACGCCGCGCACGCGGAGCAGGCCAGGGCCCCGTCCTCGACCTCCGCGCCCTCGCGCGGCATTTGCTCCAGGCTGGAGAAGCGCAGCTCGGCGCCGCAGCAGGGCGACGCCAGCAGCGGCAGCAGGCCCAGCTTCACGGCTTCCGCTGCTCCAGGGAGGCCTTGATGCCGGCCAGGGATAAGCCGACCCGGTAAAGGCAGGCCAGGCCGATGCCGGTCACTACGATATACATCAGCATGTGCGTGAAGAGCGCGTAGGCGAAGGCCTCGCCCGGAACGGCGCCCAGGCGCACCAGTATGTCCTTGACCATCGCCTCGAACGTCCCGATGGCGCCGGGAACGGCGGGCAGGGCCGCCCCCGCTCCCGCCCAGGACAGGACCAGTATGGAGCGGGTATAGTCCAGCAAGCCCTCCAAACCCAAGGCTCGGGCGGAGAACCAATACATCGCGGCGTCCACGGCCCACAAGGCGAGACTAAGAGCGATGACGGACGCCAGGGTCCGGACCCGGCGCAGGACGGCGGCGCCCAAGGCCAGGTGGACGATCATCTCGTGGAGCTTGCGCCAGCGGCGCAAACGCCGCTCCACGAGCCCGCCCGCCTCCAGGGTGCGCTCGGCCAGGATCAGGAAGGCCAGCGCGGCGACGACGCCGGCCAGGACCAGCAGGCCCGCGCGCCTCCAGGCGAAGGGCACCAACTCCGGCAGCAGCATCCCCGCCGCCGCGAACAGCGTCAGCAAGGCGCAGACGTCGAGCGCCCGCTCGACGACCACGCTGGCCACGGTGGTGGCCATGGACAAGCCGAGCTGCCGCGCGGCCAGCACGGCCCGCACGACCTCGCCCAGGCGCGCGAAAAGCACGTTATTGACCGCCAAGCCGATGGCGGAGAGGCGAAACAGCTCCCCCAAGGGAGCGCGGCCCGCCTGCGACAGCAGGAGGCGCCAGCGGACGGCGCGGATCAGAAGGTCCAACAGGCAGACCAAGATCATGCACGGCAGCCAGCGCCAGCGCGCCTCGGACAGCACGCGGCCCAGGGCGGAGATTTCCACGTTGCGCGCGGCCAGCCAGAGAAAGAAAACCGTGGTCAAGACCGCCGCCGCCGCGGATATTTTTTTCCGGCTCATGCCCGCCCCCGCCAAGCCGGGACCAGCAGCCCCAGCCAGGCCAGCCAAGCGCCGGCGGCCGCCAGGTCCCAAAGCGTCCAGAAACGCGGACTAAACTCCAGCCGCAAATCCACCCGGCCGGCGCCCGGGGGCAGGCGGACGGCTTGGAAAAAGCCCCAGCCCTGCAAAGGAACCGCGCGCCCGTTGAGCCGGGCGCGCCAGTCGGGATAGGCGGGCACGGCCACGACCAGCCGGTCCGCACCCGGAGGCGGATCGCCCTTCACCCGCAAACGCTCGGGCCGCTCCGAGAACACCCGGGCCCCCCCCAACATCCCGGCGCCTTTCGCGAAATAAGACAGGGGCCGGGCCCCCGGCTGCCCCTCCAACCGTCCGGAAACGTCCAAACGGTAGGCCACGCCGGCCAGGCGCATGGCGGGCGTGTCGGCGCGGCTCAGATACGTGCGGCTGGCGTCGGCCGCCGGCCGGCCCTCGCTGAGCGCGGCGAAAGCGGGATAGCCCGCCAAATAGAAGGCGTCGTAGCCGTTTACGTTCATGGCCCGATACAGCATGGCCTTATCCGGATTGGCCAAGAGGGGGTCGGTCTGCACCCGCAGCGGCCGCCCGCCGGCCTTGCCGATAAATTCCGAGTTGGCGCCCAAATAGCGTCCGGTACTTTCTACGCGGACGAAACCGCCGCCCCAATTCCAGAGCTGGACCACCGCCGCGCAGAGCAAGAACGCCCGCAGGGCCGGCACGGCCGGCACGCGGCGCACGGACCACCCCGCGGCCAAAAGCAGCCCCCAAAGCGCGAGGAACAAATAGCGCGCCGGGGTGCGCAGGAATCCGGCGTGCCCTTCCCAAAGGATGCCCGCCAGGGGATTGTGCCGGCCCAAGGCCAGGCCCGCGCCCAGCGCGATGAGCAAAGCGGCTCGCCAGCAGCGGCCCCGAACCAGCCCGATCGCGGCGGCCGCCAGCCCCGCCCAGCCTATGAACAGGCCGCAAGACTCGAAGAATACGGACGGCGGACCGAGCCAAGTCCCGGACCGAGGATCGCCCAACAACCCGGGATGCAGCCAGGTCAGCAATTCCCGGGGCGAGATGGAATAAGCGGTCGTGAAGGCGGCCGGCCATATGCCGCGCACGGAAAGCGCGAGGAATCGCCAGGTCTGCGGCCATTGGATCAGGGCGAGCGCCGCCGCGCCGAGCCCCTCCAGGGCCAGGCGGCCGATGAGCTCCCGCCGCCGGGGATGCGCGGCGGCCCAGACCGCCATGCCCAGGCCGTTGACGAGCTGGAACTGCGGATGTCCGGAAAGGAACTGCAGGGCCCACGCCG
>JAQUMZ010000153.1 GCA_028717865.1 Elusimicrobiota bacterium
CGAAAGCGACCTGGGTCGGGCCGAGGCCTGGAAGCGGAACCCCAGGCGGCCCGAGCAGCGGTAAGGAACGAAGCCGGCGGCGAAGAAGCCGTTGGTGGAAAGCAGGTCGTAAAGGGGCCCCAGCCCGGGCCCGTCGGCCGGGACTTCCACGGCCGCGTACTCGAAGCCGTCGCGCAGGAACTCGCGCCATTCCTCCACGATGTCCTGGGCCGCCTCCAGGCCGGGCTCGTGGAGGTCGAACAGAACCGCGGCCTGCGCGCGCTGGACGCTGGTCAGGAAGGCCCCCGCGGCCGGCAGGGTCTGGAAGCGCGGGGCCGGGGACCAGGACAGGCCCACGGGCTTGAGCAGGAAGCCGAACCGCTCGCCGATGCTCTCCGGCAGGACGAGGGACTCGCCGAAAGGATGCGCGACGCGGGGGATGACCGAGATCAGCAGGCTGTAGCGCAGCATCCCCTCGGGATCCTTGCCCAGGCCCAGCCGCTGGAGGCGCGCCTGGGTCTCGCGGGATTGGCAGCCGGCGTAGAGCGCCAGCTCGCAGCCCCCGAACTTGGCCACGTGCTTCTGGGAAAAAGCGTGGTTGGTCACGCAGTCGCAGATGCAGTACTGCATCGGGGTGTTGGCGACGACCTCCATGGATTTGGCGAACATCCTGCCGAAAAGCCCGCGCGATTTCACCATGGGATCGACCGCGCCCATGGCGGCCTCGTAGACCGCCGGCTCGCGGCTGCGCCGCACCAGCCCGACGTGCCCCACCAGCCTGCCGTTGGGACGGGCCGCCACGATGGGCACGATATCCCCGGCCTCGATCGCGGACTTGAGCTTCTCGGGGTAGTAGACGGCCTCGTTAACGTAATTGTAATCGTAGCCCAGATAAAACAGCCGGCTGAGCGAGCCTTCCTCCCCGGGCTCCAGGTTCCGGATGGAGATGGTCTCGTCGGTCGGGACGGCGCCGGAAGCGGCGGCCGGCGGCGGCGCCGGAAGGGACTTGGCGGCGGCCTCGGCCCCCAGGCGCGCCTCGAGCACTACGGTCTGGCCCTGCCGGCCCGAGTTTTCGAATATGACGGAGTCCGCATGCTGGGACGCCTCGTGGAATTTGGCGTAATACGCGGCGTGAATCCCGGCGCGGCCGCCCTTGAGCAGGATGGGCGCGCCGCGATTGACGACGCTGACCACGAGCTTGCCCGAGGCTTCGCCGACCTCGACTCCGACGGGCTCCCGGGAGCCGTTCTGCGCGTTGTTGTCGATGACCATCTCCAGCACGGCCGACACCGCCAACCGCAGCTCGTCCTGCTCCCCGGCCGCGCGGTCGAATCTCCCGGCGTAGGCCAGGATAAAATCTACGACGGGCTCCAGGAAGATCCGCTGCGGAGGTATCTCCAGCCGGGCGGCGCCGGGAACAGCGTTCATCTGTCGTCGACGACCCGGACCAGCTTGCCCGTGCGCGGATTGCGGGGCAGCCGGCCCGCGTCGAGCAGTTCCACGCGCACGGGCCAGACGCTTTTTTGGGCCACGGCCCGGCTCAGGGTCGGCCGGCGGGCCAGGATAGCCGCGGCCAGCCTGGCGGCCAGGGCCGGGCGGGCCCGGATCGGGGCGCGGGTTTCCACCCGCACCACCAGGCGATCGCGGCCCGACTCCCGATATTTCTGCATCTGCGCCGAGCCCAGCAGGCCGGCCACGCGCTTGACGCAAGCCTGGATGGAGCCGTAATCCACGGAGTCGAAGCCGACGCGCAGGACGTCGTCGCCCCGCCCCAGAAGCTCGAAAAGCGGGGTGGTCCGGCCGCAAGGGCAGGGGCGGCCCAGCCAGCGCGCCCGGTCGCCCACCCGGTAGCGCACGATGGGCGTAAGCCTCCGGGGCAGGGCCGTGGCGTAGAGCATCCCGGCCGAGCCGGGCGCGCAATAGCGGCCCTCGCTTTCGTCGAATATCTCGATATGGCATTGGTCGTCGTGGGCGTGGAACACGCCGGTGGGGCAGGCGGAGCACTGATAACCGATGTACCAAGTGTCCACGGTGCCGTAGCCGGGCGCCGCTATTTCGCGCACGCCGAAACGCTCGCGCAGCTCGGCCTTGTCGGAGTCGTAGAGATGCTCGCCGCCGTAGTAGAGCTTCTCGATGCGTATGCCCTTGAGGCCCAAGGCCTCCATGCCCCGCAGGCAGTCGAGCGTAACGCTGGCGATGCCGGTCATGCAGTTTATGCCGAAGCGCCGGGCGCAGCCGTGCACGTAGTCGGGCGCGGTGTGGTTGGAGAACGGGAAATTGGCGCAGCCGAAGCGCTCCAGGGCGCGATGGATATGGAGAAAAGTCATGTACAGGCCGCCCACCGCGAACAGGTTGGCCACCCGGTCGCCGCGCCTCAGGCCCGCGGCGTGGAAGCCCCGCGCGTTGGGCAGGTAGAGGGCCTCCATCTCGGCGTGGGAAAACAGGGCGGTCTTGGGGCTCCCCGTGGTGCCGCCGCTCTGGAACACGGTCCAGCCCGAGCTCCGGTCGGCCACGAGGCGGGTGTTCAAGGGCGGCAGAAGCTTGCGCAGCTCGGCCGATTCCAGCACCGGGACGCCCGCGAGCGGGTGTTCGGCCCGGGGCCGGAAGCCGGCCAACCGGTCGCGATAGAAGGGCACGCGCCCGCGCGCGTAGCGGACGTAGTCAGCCAGACGCTCCCGGATGACGCGGCGCCGCCTCGACTCGCCGGCGCCTTCCCAAGGATCGAAAAAAGTTTTGCCGGAAGGCATGCGGTTAAGATGTTACCTATTTGCCGGCGTAAACCCTTGGGTCCAAAGTCCGTCCGGCCCGTAGGCCCAAAGGGTCAAGCCCGCAGGAGCCTGGCGATCAGGGCGAAAAAGCGCAGGGTATCCAGCGCGGGATTGATCCGGCTCTTGCGGCCGGGCAGATAGATCGTCTGGATCGGCACCTCGGCGATGGCCGCCCCCGCGCGCGCGGCGGCGACGAGCATCTCGCTTTCGGCGGCGAAGCGCCCGCTGGCCGGCTCGATGCGCGGCCAAAGGTCGAGCCGGACCAGGCGAAAACCGCACTGGGTGTCGGCCAACGGCGCTCCGGCCAGGGCCGAAAGCAGGCGCGCCTGGAAGCGGTTGGTCAGCCGGCGCGCCAGCGGCATGGCGGCGCCGAAGCTCCGGCAGCCTACGACCACGGCGGCGCCCCCCTCGGCGGCGGCCAGGAAGCGCGGGATCTCGGCCGGGTCGTGCTGGCCGTCCGCGTCCAGGAAGATCACGGCCTCGAAGCCCTCGTCCGCCGCGCGCCGCGCGCCCGCGGCCAGGCAGGCCCCCTTGCCCCGGTTGGCCGGGAACGGAATCACGCGGGCTCCCGCCGCCCGCGCGCGCTCGGCCGTGGCGTCGCGGGAGCCGTCGTCGACCACGTAGACCGGCAGCCCCTGGGCCAGGCAGCCCGAGGCCACGGCGCCGACGGAGGCTTCCTCGTTGAAAGCGGGGATAACGCAGGCGGTCTTCATGCCGGATCGAGCTAGTTTAGCTTTTCGGGCCGAGTTTCTGAAGTTTCTGAAGTTGTTGAAAGCGTGGCACCAACAAGGCTAGAATTGCGCAATGGGCGCCGTGATCCTGGTCGTTGACGACGACGCGTCCGTGCTGCAATTGCTCAAGGATCGCCTGGCGTCGGCCGGCTACACGCCGGTCCTGGCCGGGGACGGCTACAGCGCCTTGAGCGCCTACGGCCGCCACAAACCCGCCCTGGTCATTCTCGATTACCTCATGCCGGCCGGAGACGGCGGCGACGTGCTCCAGCGCCTGCGCGCCCAGGTCGACGGGGTCTCGCTGCCCGTGATCTTCCTTACCGCGGTGCCGCTTTCGGAGCTTAAGACGAAAGTCCCGCCCGCCCCGAACTTGCGCTACCTGAGCAAGCCGCTGGACACCGCCGTGCTGCTGCGAACCATCGCGCAGATGCTGCCGGCTCAAAAGCCGGCGGCCGGGGAAGCGGACGACGAGCCCCCCGCCGGCGGCTCGACCCTGGACCTGGACGCCGACGACGGCTCCAAATCCTAAGCCGGGTTTCTGAAGTTCCTGAAAGCGTGGCACCAACGGAACGACCAATTGGCCAGGGTGCAGACGGCGTTGAGGCAATGGAACAACAGGTCCAGGACGGCGAACACCGGCGGCGCCGCCAGGGCCCGCAGGAGCCAGCCGTTGAGCCCTACGTAAGCCGATGCGGCGGGCTGGCGGCCGCCATCGGCGCGCCGCAGCACGATGGGCATCCAAAGCCACGCCGCACCCACCGGCTCCAGCTCGCAGCGCTGAAATAGCGCGGTTCGCCCCGACAGGCGACGGTGCTCCGCCAAGTGCAGCGGCAGCGAGAGCGATATGGACCCGAACGGGGCATGCAGGTAGAGTTCTCCCGCGGGCTTGAGCAACCCCGCCAAGCCGCGCAACAGTCCCTCCGGGTCGGGGACATGCTCGAGCACGTCCAAGCACAGCACGGCGTCGAAGGATGAGCCGGCCAGCTCGTCCAAGGCGCGGACCTGTCGGACCGCGACGCCCTCGCGGACAAACAGACTCCGGGCGAAGACGGTCGCGGGCCCGGAGGGATCGAAATAGGTGACCAGATGCCCGGCGCGCGCCAGGGCCGCGCTCTCCACCCCCAGACCGTCTCCGAAGCACAGGGTCTCCAGTCCGGAACCGGCGCGTCCCAACCGCCGGCGTATCCAGCGGCGCATGCGCCTCTTCAATGGATTTCCGTTCCACACCACGCCACCGAAAAGCGCGGCCGCGGCGCCCTCGTAAAACTCGGCCATGCCCGGCGAATAGACGTGGGGCTTGATCCGGCGCCGGCACAGCTCCGCCATGCTGTTCCAGCCGGGCCAGAGGCATTCCCGGCTCAAGCGCCCGCGCACCTCAGCCGGCGCCAGGCCGGTGGCCTCGCCCAAGGCTTCGAGGACCGCGGTCTCGTCCATGAAGAACGGCCAGGCTTCACGCGGCATGACCGGGATCGTCCAGCCGCAGCGCCTCGATGTCGCGGGGCCCGCGGATGCGGTAGTAATACCCGGCCCAGCGCACGCCCCGGCTCAGGGCGGAGCCGGCGAGATGGCAGGCCATGGTCGGGACGATCAAGGGCGCGCCCAGGGCCGCCCATGCCGGAACGCATCGGAAATGAGGACAAATCGCCTGGAATCGGTCCGATAAAAATCTACGCAATATCCAAAATACCATCCCCAGATGGAGCATATCTACCAGCAGGCAAGCCCCGAACAACACGAAAGACCTTGCCGGACCAGCGGCCAGGAAAAGGATACCCGCCTTGCCTAGGACATAAAGCCCGGAAAGGAACCATAGCTGGGGGGCATACACTCGACAGGAAATGAACCATTTCCGGTACTGGCTGAAAAATGACCCGATATCGGCCCGCTCGAAAGACACGGGAGCCGCTCCTCCGACGAAACACACCTTGGCGCGGACTCGCCGCACGAGCCCGAACAGGGGGGCGTCGTCCACGAAACTCACGCCCCATAGGCGGGCGATTCCCCATCGGTCGAAATCCGACCTGCGTACCGCATAGGGGCCTGAGCTGCTGATCTCGGGCCGCGCCGGCATGTAGGAAAGCGTCATCCCGGTCCAGAGCATATGAAGGAATCCGCCCAAACCGCAGCCTTCGGGCACGGCCAGCGGCGCCGTCCCTGCGAAATGCGCGCCCGTCCTGAACAAAGCGGCGACTAGATCGCGGATGCAATGTCGCGGAACGCGCACGTCGCTGGGCGCGAAAACAAGAACCCTCTCCCCAGCAGATATATGTTCGAGGCCGAAAAGGATGTTCGCCAGTTGCTCGCTGGTACGCGCGGCCGCGGTTCGAGAAACCAAGGCGACGGCGTGCACGGCAACCCGTTCGGAAATGACATCACGAACAACCTTCAATCCCGGATCCGAATCGGAAGCGAACACGAATACGAACTCGATCGTACCCGCGTAATCCTGCTCCAACAGAGACTCGATGTTGCCGCGCAACCAATCGGGATTGCCTTTGCACGGAACTACAACGACAACGGGCTGCGCGCAAAGCGGGGCTTTGCCGGAGCTCTCCCGCCACAAATGCCGCCACAGCAAAACCACGCAATAGAATTGCACCAGGCCCATGCCCAGGCAGGCCGCCCAAAGGTACAGACCCAGCGCGGACGACATCAGCACCCGCCTTCAGCCACGAAGTCGGGAATGCCCTCGCGGACCGGATAACGCGCGCCGCAAGCCGGGCACAGGAGGCTCGTACCCTGCGCATCTTCTTGCAGGCGCGCCCGGCAGGCCGGACAAGCCAGCAGCTCGAGCAGCTTCGGGTCGAGGCTCATGCCACGTTGATTTGCGCCACGCGAAAGGTGGGAGCGCCCAGGCTGCCGTAGAAGGTCAGGTCGTCGGCGACCCCGTCGATGCCGGCCAGAACGTCGAGCAGGTTGCCCGAGATCATGGCCTTCCTGACCGGCTGGCCCAGCCGGCCGCCGGAGATCGCCAGCCCCGAAACGCCCACGGAAAATTCCCCGGAAATCGGGTCGGCCATGTGCATGCCCATGATCTCCATGATCAGCACGCCGTCCGCGGTCCCCGCGATCAGCTCCTCGCGGGTCGCGCGGCCCGGGGCCAGGTAGAAGTTGGAATGCGTGGGGCTGGGCAGGCCCTTGTAGGAGCCCCGGCCGGCGGAGGCGTTGCCGGGGCGGCCGTCCTTGGCCGCCGTATAAGTGTCGTAGAAATAATCCTTGAGCACGCCGG
>JAQUMZ010000154.1 GCA_028717865.1 Elusimicrobiota bacterium
GGCCATCTTATGTGCGGCATCTGCGGGGCTTTTAACCTAGGCGGCGCTCCGGTCGAGCGGCAGGCCGTGCTGCGCATGCGCGGCCGGCTGGCCCATCGCGGGCCCGACGACGAGGGCGAGCATTTCGACGGGCCCGTGGGGCTGGGGTTTCGGCGTCTGTCCATATTGGACCTCGAGGGCGGCCGCCAGCCCATGCTTTCCGAGGACGGGCGCTTCGCCCTGGTTTTCAACGGCGAGATTTACAATCATCTCGACCTGCGGCGGGAACTGGAGGCCGCGGGCGAGCGCTTTCGGACGCGTTCCGATGCCGAGACCATCCTGCGCCTTTTCATCCGGCAGGGGGAAAAGGCTTTCGGCCGCCTGGGCGGGATGTTCGCCGCGGCCGTGTGGGACCGCGAGCGCCGGCGTCTGACCTTGGCCCGCGATCCGATCGGCGTCAAGCCGCTTTATTACCGCTTCGACGGGAAGTCCCTGGCTTTTTCCTCGGAGTTGCGCTCGCTGATGGCTTTTAAGCCGAAGTGGGCCCTGGACCCGGCCGGCGTGATGGACTACCTGGCCTACGGCAAGGTGCACGCGCCGCGCACCGTGCTGCGCGACATGCTTAAGCTGCCGCCGGCCACCGTCTTGAGCCTCGACGAGGACGGCCTGCGCCTGGAGACGTACTGGCGTTTGCCCCGCCGGCATGGGGATCGGCGGCTCTCGCGCCAGGAGGCCGAGGAGCGGCTGGACCGCCTGATCCAGGACGCGGTGCGCGGCAACTGCCTCAGCGACGTGCCGGTGGGGGCGTTTTTGAGCGGCGGCGTGGACTCGGCCCTGGTATCGGCCGTCATGGCCCGTCAGGCCGGCGGCGGGAAGATCCGCACGTTTTCCGTGGGATTTTCGGGGGCGGAGCCGGGGCTCGACGAGTCCGCGCACGCGCGGGCCGTGGCCAGGCATATCGGCTCGGAGCATCACGAGCTCATGCTGCCCGCCAATATCCTGGAGCGGCTGGAGCGCTCCATTGAGCTGCTCGACGAGCCGATCGCCGACTCGGCCATACTGCCGACCTTCCTGCTCGCCCAGTTCGCCCGGAAGCGGGTCAAGGTGGTCCTGACCGGAGAGGGGGCCGACGAGCTTTTCGCGGGCTACAACCGGCACAAGGCCGCCTGGCTCAACGAGGGCTTGCGCGGCCTGCCCGCCTGGAGCCGGCGGCTGGCGGCGCCCCTGGCCCGGCGCCTGGGCAAGGGGACGGTCTTCGAGATGCTGCCCATGGCCGATGCCCGGGCCTGGGCGCGGGCCACGGCCTCGGCCGGGCCCGAGGACTTGCGCGCGGTGCTCCATCCCGATTTCCGGGAGGCCGCCGAGCGGGTGGATCAGCTGGAGTGGCTCAAGGACTTCGAGGGCATGGATCATCTCAACGACGCCCTGGCTTTCGACCTCAAGACCGTCCTGTGCGATTCCCTGCTCATGAAGGTGGACAAGTCCACCATGCGGGCCTCCCTGGAGGCGCGGGTCCCCTTCCTGGACAAGGCCGTCGTAGAGTTCGCGGCCGGCCTGCCGTCTTCCTTGAAGATACGGTTCTTCAAAGGGAAATACCTGTTGCGCCTGGTGGCCCGGCGCTACCTGCCCGACGGGATCGTCTGGCGCCGCAAGCACGGCTTCATCGTGCCGTGGGAGGCCTGGGTGCGCGACGCGGGCAACCAGGCCCTCCAGGCCCTGCTGGAGGACTCCGAATTCCTGGGCCAGGGCATATTCGACCCCGAACGCCTCAGGGACTTCCACGGCGAGCTCTGCCGGGGCAGCCGCGACATCGAGGCCGGGTTGTTTTTCCGGATCGCGGTGTTCGGTTTGTGGCTCAAATCGCTGGAGAACTGAATGGGAACGTTCAACGGCTTGTCGCTCTGGTGGCACCGCCTGCAGACCCGGCGCAAGATGCAGCGGGTCTTCGGCCGGGGCGAGGATCCTTTCTCCTATCGGACCTCGACTTATGAACGGGCGCGTCTGGACGCGATGGCGGCCGCTTTGGCCGGCCGAGCCTATGGCCGCGCGCTCGAGGTCGGCTGCGCCGAGGGCGATTTCACCGAGAGGCTGCTCGGATTATCTTCGGACGTAACCGCCCTCGACATATCCGCCACTGCCCTCTCCCGCGCGCGGCGCCGGCTGAACGGCCGGGCCCAGTTCGTAGAGGCCGATATCCGGAGTTGGGGCCCGCCTCCCGGCCTGCGCTACGAGCTCATCGTCCTGGCCGACGTCCTCTATTATTTGGACAAGCCGCTGGTCCGGGTTCAATTCGAAAACCTGTTCGCCGCCGTTTTCTCCTGGCAGGCTCCCGGAGGCCGGCTGTTGCTGGCCCACGCCTTCGCGACCGACGCGGAGCTTTCTCATCGCCGTGGTTTCCGCGAGCGTTTCGAGCGGCAAGGCTTGAGGCTGGTTTCCGAGACCGTCGCCGGCCGGGGGTTCGCCGGCCCGGTCGCCTGCCTGCTTTCCCTCTTGGAGAAATAAGGGAAATTTGGGGAAAGCCTGACACCAATTTTTATACAATGGGCGCCATGAGGCGAAGCCTCGTTCCGACGGAATTAAGGGGCCAGGCGCGGGCCTGCGTCGAGGTGGCGGCGCAAGCGGCGCTCTTTTTTCGCGTTCCGTCCGAGGCGGGGGCCTTCGCGGCGCGCGAGGCGGGCCTGGCCGCGCGGCGCGCTGGCGAGGCGGCCGCCTCCGCCATCCGCTCCCGCGCCGATTCGCGCCGGTCCGACTGGCTGGGGCTTTCGCGCTTTTTCGCCGAGGCCGCTTCCCAGTCGGCCGCCGCCGCCGCGGAGGCCGTCCGCTTCGGCCTGCGCGGCGCCCAGCTTGCGCCGCTGGCGGCGGGCCTGCGCGACGCCGCCCGCGAGCTCGAGGCGGCTCTAGGCGCGTTCGGCGACGCCCGCGCGTGCGCGGAGCTCGTCGTCTCGGCCAAGCGGCGGCTGCTCGAGGCCGAGCGGCTCGGCCGCGGTTGCCGCGACGCCTCCCTGGACGGCCCCGACGCCGTCCTGGACCTCAAGACCCGGACCGTCTTGAGGCGGCTGGGCGGCGGCGCCGACGCCTGGCAGCGGGCCGCGGACCGGATCGTGGAACTAGTGGAGGTCGCCGCATGAACATCCTGCTCGGGCTGCTGCTGGCTTTCGGGACCGCTTGCATCCAGGCCGGGACCTTCAAGGTTTCCATCCTGCATACCAACGACAGCCATAGCTGGGTCATGCCCCGGCCGGCCGCTTTCTACGAGCCCAACCCCGCGCGGCCGATCGGCGGCGCGGCCGTGCTGGCCGCCTATGTCAAGGGCGTCAAGGGGCCCAAGCTCGTCCTGGACGCCGGCGATTGGTTCCAGGGCACGCCCGAGGGCGCCGTGGACGACGGCCTGGCCCTGGCCCCGATCTTGAACGCCGTGGGCTACGACGCCATGGCCCCGGGCAACCATGAATTCGACTACGGGCAAAAAAACCTGCTCGCTATGACCCGGGCCCTTTCCGCCCCGGTGCTTTGCGCCAACGTCTACCGCGCCGACGGCACGCGGCTGCCGGGGTTGCGGCCCTGGCTGATCAAGGAGGTCGCGGGCGTCAAAATCGGGCTCTTCGGCCTGCTTATCCCGCGCATGAAGGATCTGGCCTTCCCCGAGCATATCCAAGGCCTGGCCTTCCGCAGCCCGATGGAGGAGGCCAGGGAGGTCGTGGCCGAGCTGCGCCGGCAGGGGGCCACGGTCGTCATCGCGCTCACCCACCTGGGCGTGGAGGCGCCGTCGGGGCCGGCCTTCGAGGGCGACCAGACTTTGGCGGCCGGCGTGCCGGGCATCGATCTGATCGTGGGCGGCCACAGCCACACCGTCCTGCGCGAGCCCATCCGCGACGCGACCCACGGCACGCTCATCGTCCAGGCGGGTTCGGAGCTCACCCGCGTCGGTCTCGCGGTCCTTGAGATCGACCAGGATTCCAAGAAGGTGGTTTCGGCCTCGGCCCGGCTCGTCGATCTGTGGCCGGACGAGATCGGCTCCGACCCCGGCGCGGCCGCGGCGGTGGGGCGGCTGGTAGACGAGGTCCGGCGGGTCTACGACGCGGTGATCGCCACCGCCGCGGTCCCCTTGACGCGAGGCGGCGCGGGCGAGTCCTCGCTCGGAGACTGGCTGACCGACTGCGGCCGGGCCTGGGCCGGCGCCGATCTGGCCCTGCAGAACGGCGGGGGCATCCGCGCCGATATCGCGGCCGGCCCCGTGACCTTGCGCGACCTGTTCGGCGTGATGCCTTTCGACAACCGCATGGTGAAGGTGACCATGCGGGGCCGGGACGTGCGCGGCATGCTGGAGCGGGGCCTGGGCGGGGCCCGCGTGGCGCAGATTTCCGGCGCCAAGATATCTTTTCGCCGCCAGGCGCCCGCGGGCCGGCGCCTTGAGTCGGTGAGCGTGGCGGGCAAGCCGTTGGACGACGGGGCGCTCTACACCGTGGCGACGGTGGATTACCTGGCCAAGGGGGGCGACGGCTACGCGGCCTTCGAGTTCGCCGAGGCCAAGGAATTCTCCAAGACCTTGCTCCGGGACGTCTTGGCCGAATGCGCCCGCAAACAGCGGCTCATCCAGGCGCCCGTTCCCGGGCGCCTGACGAGTTCGGGAGGGTGACATGTTCAAGACCGTACGAGCCAAGACCGAGGCCGCCTGGACCATGACCAAGAAAATCCTCGCGCTCATGAGCTGCTGGGGCCTGATCTTCAGCCTGGCCACGATCGGCAAGCTCGGGGTCGTCTTCGAGTACGACGACGGGCTGGTCTTCTCGGCCCCCGCCTACGTCAAGGCTTTCGCCAGCTCGCAGCAGCCCTATTCCCCGGAGTTCTGGTCGGTCCTCAACCGCTCCTACGACCTGGAAAGGCCGAAGCTCATCCCCTTCTCTCTGGCCTGGGCCTTCCGGCTGCTGGGCTTCAAGGTCGCCATCGTGGCGGACCGCCCCTCCACCGACGGCGAGGCCTTGCGCAAGGAATGGCGGCGCCTGACTCCGCAAACCTTGTTCTTCTTCGCCAAGGACTGCGGCGGCCGCGTGGGCTTCCTGACCAAGGGGAATTTCATCCTCTATTTCGGGAACGACGATTCGGGGATAATGGACGCGCGCAAGGCCGGGGTCTATGCCTTTCGCGTCAAGCGCAGCCCGAAATCTACCCGGAAGGAAGACTATCATCCCGGGACCCTGGGCGAGCTGGCCATTCCGCTGTCCAATATCTGATCGCGGACGCCGATCCGGGCGTGTCGATCCCGGCGTTGACTCGGTAACGTTCATTCTTATAGAATGACACGACCCTTGAGCTGTGGCCAAATTGGCCACAAATGGAGCAGAAATGACATTGAATCTTAGAAAACCCATGATCGCCGGCAACTGGAAAATGCACCTGAGCCTCGGGCAGTCCGTCGAGCTCGCGAAATCGGTGCGCGACGCGACGGAAAACGCTCCCGGGGAGGTCGCGCTATGCGTTCCTTTCACGGCGATCGCGGTCGTGGCCGAGGCGATCAAGGGCAGCCATCTGCGCCTGGGCGCGCAGGACCTTTATTGGGGAGCCCAAGGGGCGTTCACGGGGGAGATTTCCGCGGGCCAGCTGGTCGATGCCGGCTGCAGCCACGTCATAATCGGGCATTCGGAGCGCCGGCGTCTCTTCGGCGACAGCGACGATTGGATCAACCGGAAGCTGAAAGCCGCGTTGGCCGCGAAGTTGATTCCCATAGTGTGCGTGGGAGAAACCTTGGAGGAGAGAAAATCCGAGAAGACTTTCTCGATCCTGGAGGGCCAGCTGGCCGCGGGCCTGAAGGGCTTCGCCCCCGCCGAGCTGGCGCCGCTCGTTTTGGCCTACGAGCCGGTCTGGGCCATCGGCACGGGCGTGACCGCGACTCCGGCGCAGGCCCAGGAAGTCCACGCCTTCCTGCGCCGGCAGGCGGGCAAGCTTTTCGGGGACGGCTTCGCGGCCGGCCAGCGCATACTCTACGGCGGTTCGGTGACGGCCGAGAACGCGGACAACCTCATGGCCCAGCCCGACATTGACGGCGCTCTCGTCGGAGGCGCCAGCCTCAAGGCGGCCGCCTTCGCGCGTATCGCCAACTTCCAGGTACCCGCCCGGGCGCCGGCGCGGCGCGGATGAATCCGGAGGCCTTGGCCGGCGAGCTGGCCGCCGAGATTTCCAGGCGGCTGCGGCGCTCCCGGCTGCCGGTCCCCATCGGGGTTTCCGGCCGGCACGCGCACGTCAGTTCGGGGCATTTGGCCGCGCTGTTCGGCCCCGGCGCCGGGCTTTCCCGCCTGAAGGAACTCAAGCAGCCGGGCCAGTTCGCGGCCAGGGAAAAGATCGATATCGCGGGTCCCAAGGGCATCATCCGGGGGGTGCGTCTGCTGGGCCCCGCCCGGGCCGCGACCCAGGTGGAGGTTTCTTTGTCCGACGCCGCCGCCCTCGGCCTCGAGGTCCCCGTTCGGGAATCGGGAGACCTCTCGGGTTCCGCGCCGCTGCGGTTGATCGGGCCGCAAGGGTCCGTCGAGGCCGCCGCCGGGCTCATCGTGGCGCGCCGGCATCTGCATTGCTCCCGCCGCGAGGCGGCCGAGCTGGGCGTGGCCGACGGCGAGGTCGTGCGCGCCCGGCTCGGACGCGGCGCGGGACGCGAAACGGTGTTCGAGCAGGTGCTGGTTCGGGTGTCGGACCGCTTTGCCTTGGAGCTGCATATCGATACCGACGAAG
>JAQUMZ010000155.1 GCA_028717865.1 Elusimicrobiota bacterium
TGGCCGCCGCTTTCGGCCGCGCGGCGGCGCGCGGGCGTCCGCCGCAGACCGTCCTGCGGGACATCCTCTGGGTCGGCGCGCCCGCGGCCGGCTTCTTCCTGCTGGCCTGCGCCTCCAAGACCCAGATCGGCTACCGGCACATCCTGCCGGTTTACCCGTTCCTGGTCGTGCTGGGCGGCTGCGGCGGCGCCTGGCTGTGGCGGCTGGGCTGGAAACGGGGCCGGCCCGCGGCGCTGGCTCTGGCCGCTTGGCTTCCGGTCTCTGTCGCGCGGGCCCATCCGCATTATCTGGCCTATTTCAACGAACTGACGGGGGGCCCGGCGGAAGGCTACCGGGCCCTGATCGATTCCAACCTGGATTGGGGCCAGGGCCTCAAGCCGCTCGCGCGGTCCCTGGCCGCCATGGGCAATCCCCCGATCTATCTCAGCTACTTCGGCGTGGCGGATCCGTCCTATTTCGGCATACGCTATCTGCCCGTGGCTACGGTGTCCAACGCAGAGCGCCGCGAAGGCGTCGTGCCGCCCGGCGACGGAGACCCGGTGCTGCTGGCCGTGTCGGCCACCAACCTGCAGGCCGCCTATTTCGCAGATCACAGCCTCTTCGACTGGCTCAAGCCGCTCCGGCCCCGGCTGGTCGCCGGGCACTCCATTTTTCTCTATGATCTGACCGACGATCCCGACGCCGCTCTGCGTTTGGCCGAGTTGGCGCAGGCCTCGGGCCAGACGCAGGCCGCGGCCCGCCTGCGCCGGCGCTACGCCGGGACGGTCCGGCCGCCCGCGGCCAGCAGATAAAGCCCGAAGGCCACGAAGGCCAGGGCCATGAGCGCTTCCAAGGCCCGGCAGAAACGCTCCGATAACGGCGGACGGGGGCGCGGCTCGTCGAGGATCCGCGACCAGCGCCGGTCCCGCAGCGCGGCCGCGGCCTTTAGCGCGCAAAACAGGGTTCCGCCGGAAACGAACAAGGCGCCCGCGAGGGCCGCCCCGGACGGCGACAAACGCGGCGTCCGCGCCAATGCGGCCAGCCACCTCGGAGCCGCCAGCGCGCCCGCCAGACACGCCGCGCCGGCGGCGGCGAAAAGCCCCCCGCCGAGCCGGTACATGCCCAGCAGGAAACCCTCCGAGGCGGGAGCCCCGGCCTGCTCGCTCCATTCCCGGGCCGAGCGAGCGTGGCGGCGCGCTCCCGCGGCCAAGTGCAGGCCCATGCACATGAAAACGAATCCCGAGAAAACCGGCCAGGCGGCGTCGCCCCGCATCCGCATATCATATAATCTCAGCGCAAGCGGATGAAGAAGACCAAGCGGTTCATCGTGGGCATCGCGGGCGGCTCGGGCTCCGGCAAGACGACCTTCTCGCGGCGCGTGGTCCGCGAATGCCGTAAGAGCGGCATCACGGGACAGATATTCTCCCTCGACAACTACTACCGCCCGCTCTCCCATCTCAAATTCGAGGAGCGCAAGGCCTACAACTTCGACCACCCCGAGGCCATCGACTTCGACCTGGCCCTGGAGCATTTGCGCCAGCTGCGCGACGGCCGCGGCGTCAACCAGCCGATCTACGATTTCAAGACCCATACCCGCCGCAAGGCCACGCTGCCCTGCTTCCCGGCCCAGCTCATCGTAGTCGAGGGGCTCTACGCCCTCTATCCGCCCGAACTGCTGGCGCTCTACCACTACCGGATATTCGTCTCCACGGGGCTGGCCACCGCGGTCCTGCGCCGCATCGCGCGCGACATCGCCGAGCGCGGGCGCGGCGTGGAGGACGCCAAACACCAGATACTATCCACCGTCCTGCCCATGCACGAAACCTACGTCAAGCCGACCCAAAAAAACGCCCACTTCTCCATCGATTGGGACGGCGAGGACGTCCCGGAAAAAGCCACCGAGGGCCTCGTAAGCATGGTCCGCGACTTCTTCCGCTGATTCGGTGCCCCGCTTTCACGTATTCACGTATTTCACGTATTTTTACGCTGCGCGGGACGAATAATTTCTATAAAATTAACCGACGCATGATTCCCCCCCACCATCTGGCGGGCTCCCTCGTAGCGGCGGCGGCCGTGCGCGCCGCCACCGGGTCCGACGCCGCGGCCGCCTGCTGCGCCGCCGGCGGAATCCTCATCG
Source organism: Elusimicrobiota bacterium (assembly GCA_028717865.1). GTDB lineage: Bacteria > Elusimicrobiota > Elusimicrobia > UBA1565 > UBA9628 > UBA9628. The sequence goes on from JAQUMZ010000155.1 coordinate 2,117, forward strand.
ACCTCGACCACGTGGCGGATTTCCTCCTCCAAGGCCGGCGGCGCCTCTCGCCGGCCGCGTTCCTCGACTGGTGCCGCGACTGCGGGGGGCCGCGTTTTTACCTGGTCCTGCATTCCTACGAACTGCTCGCGGCCCTGGCGCTCTGGTGCTGGCTCAGGCCGCATCCCGCCGCGATCGGAGTCGCCATCGGCGCGGGGCTGCACCTGGCCATGGATCAAATCGGCAACCGCGTCGTGGGCCCCGGGCTCAGACCGTCGCGGGGCTTTTACTTCCTGGGCTGGCGCCTTCTGCGGGGTTTCCGGCGGGAAGCCCTTCTTTCGGACCCGGCCTCAGCGGCCGCGCCGCGTCAGGGCCGAGAACTCCGCCGCGAAGCCCTGGATGTCGTCCGCGGAGGCGGAGAAGAGCGCTGGGCCGAAACCGGACTCCTCGCTGGAACCGACCTGCAGGAGCTCCCCGTCGAGCCAGGCGAATTGCGCGCGAAGGCTTTCCGGCTCGGGAAGCCTGAAAACCAGGACGCCCCGCGCGGCCAGCTCGGCAAGCAGTTGGACGTCGGCGTCCCGGCCGGCTACGAGCCGGACGACCGCGCCGCCGCGTCCGGCCTCTAGGACCGCGTCGGCGAGCGCGCGCGTCAGCCGCGGCAAGGCCAGGTCCACGCGGACGCGGCAAAACCGGAGGGCCTGCGCCAGGCGGCGCGCACCGGAATCATTGGCGGGCATGGCCCACGCCGGCCAGGGCCGGCCCTTGAAGCGGAGGCTCGGGACCGGCTCCTCGAAATCCGCCGTTTCCAAAAAGGGCTCGGCCAAGCCGGAAAGAGGCTTGGCGTGCGTCCACAGCCAGCGCCAGTAAGAGTGAAACCCGTACAGCAGGACCGGATCGTTGCGCAAGAGCGCCGCGTCGTATGCCCGCCCCGTCGCGCTCCAGGGCGCCGAACCGGCCTCCAAAAGCTCCCCGTCTAGAACGGCGAAGGCCCCCCGCAAGGCTCCGAGGGGTCCCGTCCCGAAATAAGTCCGCACCTGGGCGCCGGCAAGGATCAGCGCCCGCAGCTCGGGCGTGCGGCCGCCCGCCCCCGCCAGCTGGCTATAGTCCGTGATCAGGCGGACGACGACCCCGCGCCGCCGGGCCCGCACCGCCGCCTCGGCCGTCAGCGGGAAAGAAAAAACAGGGGTCGCGAGGTCGACTTCCCGACGGCAGGCGTCCACCAGAACCGCCAGTTCGGCGTCCAGCCCCTCGCCAAGGTGGAAAGCCGCCACGGGAACCCCCGCGAAGCTCAGGGTCGGCGCGGCGGAAGTCCGCGACGCCGTCGCGGGCCGCGGCCGGGCCCTCAAACCGGGGCTGAAAACGAAGCGGACGCTGCGCGCGCTTTCCGTGAACAGCCCCTCCAGGACCTGCCGGTCCGAGGCCAGCGGGGAAAGGGCCACGCCCGCGCGGCCGGCCCGGCTGGGGGCGGGGCAAACAAGAACGAACACCGCCAACGCCGCGACGAGGCGTGCCGCCATGGACAACATCATAGTCACGCGCGAAATCTCGCGCATGAGAATTACGGCCCAGACTGGCTTGGGCCCAACGGCCTATGCTAACATAATCCGCCCATGCCCTCGACGAAGAAGGCCACGCGCCGGACCGCGGCCGCGCGGGACTGGTCCGTATACATCGCGCGCTGCCGAGACGGCAGCCTCTACACCGGCGCGGCCAAGGGCGTGGAACGGCGCCTGGCCCGGCACAACGCGGGCCGGGGCGCGGCCTACACCAGCGGCCGCCGTCCCGTGCGGCTGTTCTACCGCGAGGACGGCCTGACCCGATCGCAGGCCCTGAGCCGCGAAGCCCGCATCAAGGCCTTGTCCCGGTCCGAAAAGGAGGCGCTCGCCGGGCCGATAGCATGAAAATCCACGGACTGGCCGAATACGCGCGATACGTAAAAGCGGGGCGCCTGGCTTTTTGGCTTTTGCTCGCGGCGGCGCCGGCGCGGGCCGTGCCGGCCTTCCTCCAGGAACCGGGCCTGCGCTTGAGCTCGGGCGCGGCGCAGGCCCTGGTCGGCAACCGCCTCTATTTCATCGAGAACAGCACGGTCGTGCGCTCCGCCGCGACCGCCGACGACGGCCTGAGCTTCGCCATGGAGGCGGGGATGCGCCTCTCCACGGCGACCGAGCCCCGGGTCGAGGCGAGTTCCATCACCGGCCTGTCCATGATCGCGCTGGCCGGCGGGGGCTTCCGGATGCTCTACTCCGCCTTGGGCTCCACCGGCACGCTCTACCGGATCTACAGCGCGACCTCGGCCGACGGCCTGGCCTGGGCCAACGACACGGGGACCCGCGTCGAGCTTAATAACGGCGCCTCCTTCCTGGCCTCGCCTAGCCTGGCCGCGCTCAGCGGCGGCCGCCTGCGGGTCTACTTCACGGGCAGCTCCGACGGGACCCTGGACCCGGCCGCCCGCCGCGTTTATTCCGCCCTTTCCACCAACGCGGGCCGCGATTTCGCGGCGCCTACGCTGGTAGTCGACGAGCGCGCCGGCGAGGTCGCCGCCATGGCGCGCACCGACGGCAGGATCCGGCTGCTCTACACCGCGCCCGTGCCCCCCGTCGTAGGCGGGGGCACCAACTCCACGATCGTCAGCGCCCTGACCTCCGCCGCCGACCTCGACGGCACGGTCTTCGAGCTCGAGCCGGGGGTGCGCGTCGCCACCACGGCCGCCTTGGGCCCGCTGTCGAATCCCTTCATAATCCGGTCCACCGACGCCTGGCGCTGGCGCCTGTACTACAACTGGAATCCCTTCTCCGCCCAGACCGACACCGCCGCGGTCTACTCGGCCTCCACCTACGCTCCCGATCCCATCTCGGTCACGCCGGCCGTGGTCCTGCGCACGGCGGGGGCCGTCAACTTCACGATCAAGGGCGAGTCCTTCTCGCTATCCCCCTCCGCGCAGCTCGGCCAGGGCGGCGCCGTCGCGGCGGGGGCGGGCCTGACCCGCGTCGACGACCAGACCTTGACCGTGAACTTCACCCTGACCGGAGCCAACCTGGGCCATTGGAACTTGTCCGTGACCAACGACAACGGCTTCACGGACACCCTCGCCAACGCCGTGCTCGTGGATTTCGCCCCGGGCGAGGTGCGCCTGACCGACAACCTCCTGCGCCCCAGGCTGGGAACCCGCACCCGCATCGACGCCATGACCTTCAACGCCGGCCGCCTGACCCTCCGGCTCTACACGCTCTCCGGCGAGCTGGTCGCCGTGATCTTCGACGGCGAGGTCCCCGAGGGCACGACCACGTTCTTCTGGGACGGCAAAACCGCCGCCGGAAACACCGTGGCCAGCGGGGTCTACGTGCTGCGCGCCCTGGGCCAGAAGATCGATTCCAAGAGCAAGATCGTGGTGATCAAATGAGGGGCCTGCTGCTGGCGGCGGGGCTGGCCGCCTTGGCCTGCGCCCAAGCGGCGGCCGAGGCCGGCCGCACGGCCGCCCAGATGCTCCAGCGCCCCCTCTCCGCGCGGGCGGTGGGTCTCGGCGAGGCGTTCACGGCGGTCGGGGGCGGCGTCGATTCCCTCGGCTACAACCCCGCGGGGACCGCCCGCCTGGCCAGGCCGGAGCTGGGCAGCCTCTATAACCGCGGCTTCGCCGACGATTCCTTCGGCTGGCTGGGCTACGCCCACCCGCTCGGCCGGGCCGTGCTGTCGGGCGGGTTCATGTACTACGACGCCGGCACCGTCGCGCTGAGATTCTCCGACGGGCGCGAGGAGAACCGCGCGGCCGAGCGCGACCTGGCGGCCCTGCTGGCCGCCGCGGTCCCCCTGGACTTCGGACTTTGCGCCGGCGCCTCGGTCAAGGTCTTCCGCTCCCGTCTGGCCGAGGAAGCCCAAGCCTCGGGCTACGCCGCCGACGTGGGCGCGCTCTGGAAATCCCCGCTCAAGGGCCTCGACCTCGGGGCGGCGCTGCAGAATCTCGGGCCCGACGTCAAATTCGAGGAGGAAGCCGACCCCCTGCCGCTGACCCTGCGCTTCGGCGCGGCCTACACCTTCGATCTCTCCGGCCTGGCCTGGTTCAAGGACGGCGGCTTCGGCTTCTCCCGCTTCCTGGTGAGCGCCGACGCGGTGAAGATCCGCCGGACCCCGGACCTGCTGCCCGCCGCCGGCATGGAAATGGGCATGGATCTCGGCGACGGGGGCTCCGGCTCCCTGCGCGCGGGCTACATGTTCTCCCGGTCGGCCGCCGCCTTCACCGTCGGGGCCGGTCTGCGCCAGGGCCGCTGGTCGCTGGACTACGGGCTGGGCGCCATGAAGCAGCTGACCAACGAGCACCACGTCAGCCTGGGCGTGCGCTTCTAGACCGTCATGCCGCGGCCAAAGACGTCAGTCCGAAGCCGGCGCCTTTGGGCCGTCTTGGCGCTGCCGCCTCTGCTCGCGGCCGCCGCCGTGGTTTGGCGGGCCGAGAGCAAGCTCTCCCGCCTCGTCCTGGGCGGGCTGGGCGAGAGCTTCTCGACCAAGGTTTTCTCCGCCCCGGCCGCCTTCGGGCCGGATTTCCCGCGCGGCTCCGGGAACCTGCGCCGGCGGCTGCTCC
>JAQUMZ010000156.1 GCA_028717865.1 Elusimicrobiota bacterium
CGTGGAAATCCTCTACGTCTATCCCTGGGCCGCGGTCGCGCGCGAGGTGGGGACTCTCGCGCTGGCCGAGATGGGCGTATTCCTGGCCGTGCTGTTCCTGGGGCTGGTCTTCGCCTGGCGCAAGGGAGCGCTGACGTGGGAATAATCCTGGATAAGGCGCCCATGATCGCGCGGCCCATACCGGGCGGCCAGGTGCTGCTTACCACCGCCGATTATTTCATCGACCTCGGCCGCAAGTACTCGGTCTGGCCGCTGACCTTCGGGCTGGCCTGCTGCGCCATCGAGATGATGGTCGCCTACGCCGGCCGCTTCGATTTCGACCGCCTGGGCGTCATTCCCCGGCCCAGCCCCCGGCAGGCGGACCTGCTGCTCATCGCGGGCACGGTGACCAAGAAGATGGCCGGCCCCATCCAGGAGATATACCACCAGATGCCGGAGCCCCGCTTCGTGATCTCGATGGGCAGCTGCGCCAACTGCGGGGGCCCCTATTTCGACTCCTATTCCGTGGTCAAGGGCGTCGACCGCATCATCCCCGTCGACGTCTACATCCCCGGCTGCCCGCCGCGGCCGGAGGCCCTTATCTACGGCGTGCTGGAGCTCCAAAAGAAGATCACCCGCATGAAGCTGGCCAAGGGCGGCGGGGCCACGCATCAGCAGGAGAAAGGCAGCCGGGACCTCGCGGGGAGCAACGCGTGAAGACTCCGGCCACCCGGGAAGCGGCGGCGGCGGCGCTTTTGGAACGCTGCAGCGACGCGCGGCTCGCCGAGCCGGGCGTGAAAAACTATTTGACCGTGCGCCTGGCCTCCCCGAAGGATCTTTTGGCCGCGGCGCGTCTGCTCAAAGGAGAGCTGGGCTTCGGCTACCTGGAGATGATCACCGCCGTGGACTGGCTGGGCCCCATGAAGCTCGAGGGTCTCGTATCGAGCCGCAACCCCAACCCCTTCACCGACAAGCTGCCCGGCCCGCCCGTGCCGCCCGCCGCGGGCGCCGGCGCGCCCTACCGGCCCGTCCTGGACCTGCTCTGGTCCTTCGGCAACCTGCGCGACGGAGTCAAGGTCTTCCTGCGCCTGGAGGTCCCGCGCGACCACCCCGAGGTCCCCAGCCTGGCGGGGGAGTTCGCGGCCGCGGACTGGCAGGAGCGCGAAGTCTACGACCTGCTGGGCGTGCGCTTCGCGGGCCATCCGAACTTGACCAAGATCCTGACCCCGGATTTTATCAACGGCCACCCCTTGCGCAAGGATTACGCGCACGAGAAGGATTCCTACGATGGAGACTGACAGGCTCATCGCGTCCGAGCCGGGTCCGGAACTGGAGTCGGACACCATGTTCATCAACATGGGCCCCCAGCATCCCTCGACCCACGGAGTCCTGCGCCTGGGCCTGACCCTTTCCGGCGAGGTGATCAAGCGGGCCGCGCCCGACGTGGGCTACCTGCACCGGGGCACCGAGAAGCTGATGGAGACGCGCAGTTGGAGCCAGTGCGTGGTCCTGACCGACCGCTGGGACTACTGCTCGGCCATGACCAGCAACCTGGCCTTCAGCCTGGCCGTGGAAAAGCTCCTGGGCGCCGAGGCCCCGCCCCGCGCCCAGGCCCTGCGCGTGATCATGTGCGAACTCAACCGCATCGCCAGCCACCTGATATTCCTGGGCACCTACGGCATAGACATCGGCGCCTTGACTCCCTTCCTTTACGCCTTCCGCGAGCGCGAGATGATACTCGACCTCTACGAGCGCTGCTGCGGGGCGCGCCTGACCTACAACTACATCCGCCCCGGCGGCGTGGCCGCCGACGTCGACGAGGGCTGGATCGCCAAATGCCGGGAGTTCCTGGAGTACCTCAAGCCCCGCCTGGACGAATACGACGCCCTGCTCTCCTTCAACCCGATCTTCCTGGCCCGCACCCGGGACATCGGCCTGATTTCGGCCGAAACCGCGGTCCACTGGGGGCTCTCCGGGCCCAACTTGCGCGGCTCGGGGGTCGCCTACGACGTGCGCAAGGCCGAGCCTTACTGCGGCTACGAGAACTACGACTTCGAGGTGCCCGTGGGACGGACCGGCTCCTGCTGGGACCGCTATTTCTGCCGGGTGCAGGAGATGCGCCAGTCCGCGCGCATCGTGGCGGCCGCCTTGGCGTCCCTGCCTCCGGGGGAACTGCGCACCAAGGCCGTGCCGCGCGTCGTCAAGCCCGCTGCCGGCGAGGCCTACGCCCACGTCGAGGCCTCCCGCGGCGACCTGGGCATCCTCGCGGTCTCGGACGGCGGGGCCGCTCCCTTCCGCGTCCACGTCAAGGCCCCCTGCTTCATCAACCTGGCCATACTGCAGGAGATACTGGTGGGCAAGAAGGTCGCCGACGTCGTGGCGGTCATGGGCTCCATCGACATCGTGCTGGGGGAGGTCGACCGGTGAACGGCCCCGCCGCCCCCGCCGTCAAGCGCACGGGGATAATGCTCAGCGCCACGCGTTATTGGCCGACCGAGATTTGGAAGTCCCCCTGGTCGCTGCCCCGCTACCGGGCCGGCGCGGCGTGGCTGGCGGGGATACTGCTGGGCATCTGCGCCGTGGGCGCCGCCGCGGGCGAGCTTTCGGCCTGGGGCGGACGGCTGCTGGCCCTGCTGGAAAGCACCGGCCTGCCCGCCTACGCGACGGCCTGGATCTGGCTTTTGTTCAAGCTCGCCTGCGTCATCGGGGTCATCGTCGCCAACGGGCTCTGGGCCGTCTGGTGGGAGCGCAAGATCTCGGCCCACATGCAGTCGCGCTTCGGGCCCATGTACGCGGGCGGCTTCCACGGCTGGGCCCAGACCATCTTCGACACGATCAAGCTGCTGCTCAAGGAGGACGTCACCCCCGCCGCCGCCGACCGGGTCATGCACGCCCTGGCGCCCGTCATCGCCATCGCGCCCTGCGTCATGGCCTTCGCCCCGGTGCTCTTCGGGACGGACCTGGCCGCGGCGAACCTCGACATCGGCGTGCTCTACGTTTTCGCCTTCGCCGGCGTCTCCGTCATCGGCGTGGTCATGGCCGGCTGGGCCTCGGGCAACAAGTACTCCCTGCTGGGCGGCCTGCGCGCGGCGGCGCAGATCGTCTCCTACGAACTGCCGCGGGGCTTCTCCGTGGTGCCGGTGCTCATGTTCGCGGGCTCGCTGGACCTCGCCGTGATCGACCGGGCCCAGGCGGGCTACTGGCTGGGCTTCCTGCCGCGCTGGTTCATATTCTACCCGGTGGTGGGCCAGCTGTCGTTCCTGTTCTTCCTGATCGCCTCGGTGGCCGAGACCAACCGCACGCCCTTCGACATCCCGGAGGCCGAATCCGAGCTGGTGGCGGGCTTCCACACCGAGTTCTCCGGCATGAAATGGTCGCTCTTTTTCCTCACCGAATACGGCTACGTGCTGCTGTCCTCGTTCCTGCTGGCCGTCTTCTTCCTGGGCGGCGGCGCCGCGCCCCTGCCCGGACTCGGCTTCATACCCAGCTGGATCTGGATGACGGGCAAGGCCATGCTCATGATGTTCGTATTTTTATGGTTCCGCTGGACCTTCCCGCGCCTGCGCGTCGACCAGCTCATGGACTTCAACTGGAAGTTCCTGCTGCCCTGGTGCTTCGCCAACATAGGCTTGGCCGGGCTGATTCTTTACCTCCTGGGGACGCGGTGAGCTACTTCAAAAGGGTCGCCGGGGACGCCTGGGCTTTCGCGCAAGGGCTCTGGATCACCCTGCGCTACCTCTTCAAGCCCGCGGTCACGGTCCAATATCCGACCGAAAAGCTCGTGCCCTATGACGCCTTCCGGGGCGCCTTGCTCTTCGACGCCTCCTCCTGCATCGCCTGCGGCCTTTGCGCCAAGGCCTGCCCGTCGTCTTGCATCGCCTTGGAGGGCCAGGTCAACGCCGAGACCAAGAAGCGCCTGCCGCGCGTCGAATGGTACACCCTGGACCTGGGCAAGTGCAACTTCTGCGGCCTGTGCCAGGAAGCCTGCCCCACCAAGCCCAAGTCGGTCTGGCACTCGCTGGACTACGAGGCCGTTTTCTTCAGCCGCGACGATATGGTCCGCTGCTGGAAGCAGGGCTTCCCGCTCTGCGGCCGGATCTACGACCCCAGGAAAAAAGCCTTCAAGGACCCCAAGAACTGCGTCTCGGTCCGGGAGGTCCAGGCCCGAAAATGAGGACAACGGTGCCAGGCATTGCATTCTTGCATTCCGCCGGGGGTAGCCAATGATCGTAGACGCCATCGCCTTCTACTCCATGGCCGCCGTCGCCGTCACCGGCGCCGTGCTGGTGGTGACCCTGCGCAACGCCGTGCACTCGGCCCTGGCCCTGGGCTTGAGCCTGGCCGGCGTGGCGGGGATATTCGCGGCCCTGGGGGCGGATTTCCTGTTCGCGGCCCAGTTGCTGATCTACGTCGGAGCCATCGCGGTTCTGATCGTATTCGTGCTCATGCTCCTGGGGCGCGCCTCCGATCTGCGCCTGCGCCAAGTCAACCAGCAGTGGGCGGCGGCGCTGCTCATCTGCGCCATCACCGGCGTCGGGCTCTTCCACTTGGCCAAGCTGTTCGGGGGGATCGGCGCCGCGGCGGCGAGCCGCCCCACGACCCGGCCTCTCGGCCTGCTCATGCTGGGCGACTACGTCCTATGCTTCGAGCTGGTGTCGCTGGTCCTGCTGGCCGCACTGCTCGGGGCGATCTTCTTCTCCCACAAGGATGCTCCGTGAGCCTCGGACACTACCTCGCCTTGGGCGGCCTGCTGTTTCTCATCGGCATCTTCGGGGCGCTGACGCGGCGCAACATCGTAGGCATACTCATGTCGATCGAGCTGATGTTCAACGCCGCCAATATAAACCTGGCCGCCTTCAATCACTTTCTGCATCCGGGCGGCGTGGCGGGGATGGCCACGGCGCTCTTCATCATCACCGTGGCCGCGGCCGAGGTCGTCGTGGGGCTGGCCCTGGTCCTGGCGATCTACCGCAACAGCGCGACCGTGTACGTGGAGGACTTCGACCTTTTGAAGGGCTAGCCATGCTGGAACACGCCTATCTGATCCCGCTCATTCCGCTGGCCGTCTCGGCCATAATCCTGTTGGGCGCCAAGGAAGACCCCCATTCGCCCATGCCCCTGGTCGGACTGGCCGCCACCGGCTGGTGCCTGATCCAGTCCCTCTTCATAGCGCGCGCGGTCCTCACCGGCGCCGCGGCCCTGCCCTACGTCTCCGACTGGACGTGGTTCTCCTTCGGCGCCGCGGCCGGCGGGCGGCCCTTTTCCTACGCCATGCCCATAGGCGTGCTCATCGACGGGCCTGCGGTCGTGATGCTCGTGGTGGTCTCGATCGTGAGCTTCCTGGTCCAGCTCTATTCCCTTTCCTACATGCACGGCGACCCCCGCTTCAAGCGCTACTACGCCTATCTGTCGTTCTTCACGGCCGCGATGCTGGGCCTGGTGGTGTCGAGCAACCTGCTGGTGACCTTCTGCTGCTGGGAGCTGGTGGGCTTCTCCTCCTATCTGCTCATCGGCTTCTGGTTCGAGCGCCCCGGACCGGCCTACGCCGCCAAAAAGGCCTTCATGACCACGCGCCTGGGCGACTTGGGGCTCTACCTGACCCTGCTGCTCGTCTTCGTGTTCGTGGGCAGCTTCCAGATCCCGCAGATCGCCGAGTTCACCGCCCGGGGCTATATGCCGCCGCAGGCCGCGACCTTCATCGGGCTGGGCATACTCTTCGGCGCGATCGGCAAGTCGGCGCAGTTTCCGCTGTTGATCTGGCTGCCCGACGCGATGGAGGGCCCCACCCCGGTCTCGGCGCTCATCCACGCCGCCACGATGGTCGCGGCCGGGATATACCTGGTCGCCAAGTGCTATTTCATCTTCGCGGCCAGCCCCATGGCCATGGAGGCGGTGGCCTGGACGGGAGCGGTCACCGCCCTGCTGGCCGCGTCCATGGCCCTGGTGAGCTACGACATTAAAAGGGTGCTGGCCTTCTCGACGGTTTCCCAGCTGGGCTTCATGCTCTGCAGCCTGGGCGCCTGGGGCTACACCGCCGGGCTCTTCCACCTCACCACCCACGCCTTCTTCAAGGCCCTGCTCTTCCTCTGCGCCGGCTCGGTCATCCACGCGGTCCACACCAACGACATGCGCCTGATGGGCGGGCTATCCAAGAAGATGCCCCTGACCTTCCTGGCGACCTTCGCGGGCACCTGCGCCATCACGGGCGTGCCCCTGCTCTCGGGGTGGTTTTCCAAGGAGATGATCCTGGAGGCCGTCTACGAGCACGATCCCCGGATGTTCATGATCCTGGCGGCCGCCTCGTGCCTGACCGCGTTCTACATGTTCCGGCTCTTCTTCCTGACCTTCGTGGGCAACGAGCGCGACCGCGAACGCCACCACCACGCCCACGAATCTCCCTGGCCGATGACCGCGGCCTTGGTCGCGCTTTCCGTGCTGGCGGTCTTCTCCGGAGGCCTGCTGGAGCGCCGCGAGCTCTTCGCCGGGCTGGTCCATTTCGAGCCGCCGCCCGGCATGGGCCCGGCGGGCCCCCTGCACGTGCCGCCCCACGGCCTGGGCTGGGGCGTGACCGCGGCCGTCTTCGTTTCCATAGCCCTGGCCTGGTCGCTTTACCGCGGCCCGCGCTTCCAGACCGCCGAGGCCCTCAAGGCCCGCCTGCGGCCGGTCTTCGACC
>JAQUMZ010000157.1 GCA_028717865.1 Elusimicrobiota bacterium
GGTCCATGAAGGCTCCGGGATCGCCCTCGTCGCCGTTGCAGATCACGTATTTCACCGGATCCGGATTGGCCCGGGCGAACTTCCACTTGGTCCCGGTCGGGAAACCCCCGCCGCCGCGGCCGCGCAGGCCGGAGCCGAATATCTCCGCGATGACCGCCTCGGGCTTCATGGCCAGGGCCTTGCGCAAGGCCTGATAGCCCCCCGCGCGCTCGTAGGCCTCCAGCGAATCCGGATCTATGACGCCGCAATTGCGCAGCACGATGCGCTTCTGCTGGGCGTAATAAGGATGGCTCGCCATCGGGCGTTCGGGCGACAGGACGAGGAGCTTCTCCACCGGCCGCCCGCCCAGCACGTGCTCCTCCAGTATCCTGGCCGCCGCCTCCGGATGCGCCCCGCCGTAAAGATAGGAACGGCCGCCGTCGCAAAGGACCTCGAGCAGGGGCTCGGCATGGCACATGCCGTTGCAGCCGGTGGCCGAAAGCTCCAGCGCCAACCCGCGTTCCGATATGGCCGCGCGCAAGGCCTCCCAGGTCTTGCGCGCCCCGGCGGCCACGCCGCAGGAGCCCAGGCCCAGGCGCAGACCGACGACGCCGGGGGCGGGCTTGACGGGACCCGACGCCGGGGCCGCGGCCGGACGGCGGGCGGCGGCGGTCCTGGATTTGCGCTCGCGGCGCTCCTTAATGACCCGCTTGGCCTTGTCGCCGCCGAGTCCTCCGTAGGTCTCGTCCTGGACCATCACCACGGGAGCCAGACTGCAGCAGCCCAGGCAGGCCACGTTCTCGATGGAGAACTCGCCGTCCGGGGTCGTCTCGCCGTGGCCGATGCCCAGTTCCTCCTTGAGCGCGAAGCTGACCTTGTCGGCTCCGGAGACGTGGCAGGCGGTGCCGTGGCAGACCCGGATATGCTGGCGTCCCACGGGCTTGAGCCGGAACTGGGCGTAGAAGGTCAGCACGCCCATGACCTCGGCGGCGGAAACGCAAAGATGCTGCGCCAGCCTTTCTATGGCCGGCCGCGGCAGGTAGCCCAGGCGCTCCTGGACCTTCTGCAGCAGGATGATGAGCGCGCCCCTCTTCTTGCCGAACCGCGCGACGGTCTGGTCGACGGCCTCGTCGATCTCGGCGCTGGTCATGGCTCGCCCCTCAGGCCGCGGCCCGGTGCCGCTCGAAGGAGGAGGCGATCTTAAGGACCTCGAGGGTCCTCACCCAGGGGAATTTCGCGACTTGATCGGCCAAGGCGCCCACGCTGTCGGCGGTCTCCACCATGAGCACGAGATCGTAACCGCCGACCGTCGGATCGGCGAAATCCACTTCCGGCATGGCCTCGACTTGGCGCAGGGCCCGCTGCGCCTCATCGCGGCCGACTTGGTCCGACAGCTTGATCAGCAGATACGCGCGCAGCGCCATGACGCCTCCTGGTCAGTATGGAAAGTCCAATATCATCATACCAAAATCGAAATCCTCCCGATTCCCCAGTTCTCTAGTCCGCGCGGCGCCGCCCTGATACAATGGCGGCATGCCCAGGGCCGCGGCCGCGATTTTGGCCTGCCTATGGCTCGGCGCTCCGGCGCGCGGCGCCCTCTCGCGCGAACAGGCCGAGGCGGTCGCGCGCTGTTTGTCGGCCCGCGCGCCCGCCGAGGACCGCCCCCGCCTGGAGGAGGGCGTGCGCCGGGCGGCCGAGCTCTGGGACGCCGGCGACGGGACGCTCGAGGAGTTCAAGGACTTCTGCGCGGAGAACTTCGTCCCGGAGGCCGGCCTCGGCGCGCTGCTGGAGCGCTTCGAGGCCAAGCTGGAGGCCCTGCGCGGGCACTTCGCGGCCATGGAGCTTGAGCTGCGGCGGGAGATCGAAGAGGACCGCGGCCGGCTCGGGGCCATAGACCGGCTCTTCGCGGCGCTGGCCCCGGCCGAACATCTGGAGGCGGACCTTTTCCGCCGCAAGCCGGCCTTCGCCGCCCGGCTCAACTTCCCCCCGCCCGCGCTCGACGAAGTCCTGCGCGAGGGCGACGGCTGGCCGCGGCGGCGCTGGGCGGCCGCGCGCCTGGGCCGGCTGTTCGCCTATCGCGTCCCGGAGGAGGTCCGGCGGCAGGCGGCGCGCATGCGCGCCGCCGCGGCCGCCTACAACGAGGGCTACGCCGTGCGCTGGGATCGGGTGGTCGGGGAGGACGGCGCGCCCCTGTACCGCGCCCCGGCGCGTCCCGCCTCCCTTCAGGAGCTGCGCGGCGGGCTCGCCGTCCTCTACGACGACGCCGCGGGCCTGGCCGGCCAGCGGACGATTCTGACCATAATGGAGCGGATCGTCAGCCAGGAGATTCCCCAGGCCGCCATCGGCGACAACGAGCACCTCTGGACCCTGGCCACCGACGCGATCGACGGCAAGGCGTCTGCCCGCGAGCCCGACACCCGCTATGGCATGCTGCTGAGCCTGCGCCGCGCCGCCCGGCTGGAGGATCCCCACTACCCGGGCCACCCCACTCTGATGGACCGCGCCTTCGGCCTGGAACTGGAAATGCCGGAGGATTGGGCCCGGTCCCGGCTCGAGGCCGTGCTGAGCGCTCCGGCCGGGCGGCGCACGGCCGAACTAATCAAGGCTCGTTTGCGGCGCCCGCTGCAGCCCTTCGACATCTGGTACGGGGGCTTGCGGCCGGCCCCGGGGCCGAGCCGGGAAGAACTCGACGCCCTGGCGCGCCGGCGCTATCCGACCGCCGCGGCGCTGCGCGGCGACATTCCGCGCCTGCTCCGGCAGTTGGGCTTTTCGGCCGACGCCGCCCGCCTCGTGGCCGCCCGCGTCGAGGTCGACGCCGCCCGCAGCGATAGCCGCGCCGAGGGGCCGTGCCTGCCCTCGGAACCGTGCCGCCTGCGCGCCCAGGTGCGCGCGGACGGGTTGGATTACGAGGGCTTCGCGGCGGCGCTGCGCGAGCTGGGCCGCTGCGCCGCGAACATCCTCTCCCGGGAAGCGACGGACCATTATCTGCTCGCGGGGCTTCCCAACGACGCATTCTCCGAAGTCTTCCCGTCCCGCTTCCAGGGCCTGGCTTCGGAAGCCCTGGGGCTGGGCCGGCCCGACGCCCGGGCGGAAGCGCTTCAGGCCCTGGACGAGCTGTGGACGGCGCGCGAGGCCGCCGGAACGGCCCTGGTGGAGCTGGCCGTATGGCGCTGGCTGTACGGACATCCCGACGCCGCGCCCGAAGCCGCGCGCGACGCCGTGCTGGCCATCGCCCGCAGCGTATGGAACAAGCATTTCGCCCCGCTTTTCGAGGTGGACGACTCGCCCATCCTGGCGTTCCAGCCGCGCTTGCTGAGCTGCAGCCTCTGCGCCCCGAAAGCGGCCCTCGGGCTCATCGTCGCCGCCCAAGTGGCCGAAGGCATCGAGGGCAAGCCTCTCGGCGCGGAAATGGAACGGCTCTGCCGGATAGGCGCGCTCGCGCCGGCGGAATGGATGCGGCGGGCGGTCGGCGAACCCGTCTCGGCGCGGCCGCTCCTGGAGCGAGCCGATCGAGCCCTGGCCGACCTGCACCCCTAGCGGCGCGGCCGCGCCGATGCCGCCTCGCCCTTCATGGGCGCGAAACGCGCGGTGAGACGCCTGGCCTCGACCATGCCGGCCTCGGTCTTGCGCACTACCACCAGGGTCTGCGTCTTCCACTTGGCGGCCTTGGCTCCGCCGATAGGGATGACCAGGCGGCCGCCCATGGCCAGCTGGTCTACGAGAGCCTCCGGGATGTGGTCCGGCGCGCAGGTGACGATGATGGCGTCGAACGGCGCCGCCTCGGGCCAGCCGCGATAGCCGTCGCCCGCGCGCACCGAGACGTTCCCATAGCCCAGCTCCGCGATGGTCTTGGCCGCGCGCTTGGCCAAGGCGGGCACGATCTCGATCGTATGCACGGAGCGCACCAGGCGCGAAAGCAGCGCGGCCTGGTAGCCCGAGCCCGTGCCCACCTCGAGGACCTTGTCCCCGGCCTTGGGCTCGAGGGTCTGCGTCATGTAGGCGGCCAAGAAAGGCGGCCCTATCGTCTGCCCCTTGCCGATCGGAATGTCTTGGTCCGAATAAGCCTCGGCGGATAACCGCTTCGGAACGAAAAGGTGCCGCGGCACCTCGCCCAGGGCGTCGAGGACCCTTCGGTCGGAGATGGGATGGGAGGGGTCGATCTTCGCGACGCGCTCGACCATGGCCCGCCTCGACTCGACGTACCGCCCGGCCTCCGGAGCCGCGCCCGCGCAGGCCCAGACCGCCAACAGCGCTGGAATCACGCTCATATCGCCGCCTATTTCGTCTCGGCCTTGAAGTACAGGCACGACAGTGGAGGCAGGGTGACCTCGATGGAGTGGCCGTGGCCGTGCCAGGACACGTCCTGGGCCTGCACGCCGCCCAGATTGCCCATGCCGCTGCCGCCGTACTCGGCGGCGTCGGAATTGATGATCTCCGACCAACGTCCGGGCCGCGGCACGCCGATCCGATACTTCGGGCGCGGCACCGGGGTGCAGTTGAGCACGACCAGGATCACGTCGTTGGTGCTGCTCCCCTTGCGTATGAAGCTCAAGACGGAGTTGTCGGCGTCGCCGCAGTCGATCCAGGAGAAGCCCGAGGGATCGAAGTCCCGCTCGTGCAGCGCCGGCTCGCAGCGGTAGACCCGGTTGCAGCGTTCGACCAGCCGGCGCACGCCCTCGTGCGGCGCATGGCCGAGCTCGTGCCAATCCAGGCTCGCCTGCCAGTTCCATTCCCGCCATTGCCCCCATTCGCCGCCCATGAACAAGAGCTTCTTGCCCGGCTGCGCCCACATGTAGCCGTACATCAGGCGCAGGTTGGAGAACTTCTGCCAGTCGTCCCCGGACATCTGGGAGAGCAGCGAGCGTTTCCCGTGCACCACCTCGTCGTGCGAGAGGGGCAGGACGAAGTTCTCGTGAAAAGCGTAGAGCATGCGGAAGGTGATGACGTTCTGGTGGTAGCGCCGGTGCACGGGGTCCTTGTGCATGTAGTTGAGCGTGTCATGCATCCAGCCCATGTCCCACTTGAACCCGAAGCCCAGCCCGCCGACGTAGGTCGGGCGCGAGACCATGCCCCAGGCCGTGGACTCTTCGGCGTAGGTCTGGACGTCCGGGAAATGCTTGTAGACCTCCTCGTTGAGCCGGCGCAGGAACCAGATGGCCTCGATGTTCTCCCGCCCGCCGTACTGGTTGGGTATCCATTCGCCGTCCTTGCGCGAGTAGTCGAGGTAGAGCATGGAGGCCACCGCATCGACGCGGATGCCGTCGATGTGGTACTTGTCGAACCAGAACAGCGCGCTGGAGATGAGGAAGGAGCGGACCTCGTTGCGCCCGTAATTGAAGATGAAGCTGCCCCAGTCGGGATGGAAGCCCTTGCGGGGATCGGCGTGGTCGTAGAGATGCGACCCGTCGAAGCTCTCCAGGCCGTGCCCGTCGGTGGCGAAGTGCGACGGCACCCAGTCGAGGATGACGCCGATGCCCTCCTGGTGCAGATGATCCACGAAATGCATGAAATCCTGCGGGGTGCCGAAGCGGGAGGTGGGGGCGAAGTAGCCCAGCGACTGATAGCCCCAGGAGCCCGAGTAGGGATGCTCCATGACGGGCAGCAGTTCCACGTGCGTGAAGCCCAGGCTCCGGACGTGCTCGGCCAGCCGGGAAGCCAGCTCGCGGTAGGTCAGCGGCCGGTGCCCCTCCTCGGGCACGCGCATCCAGGACTCCAGGTGCATCTCGTAGATCGAAATCGGCGCGTCGTGGGCGTTGCGCCGGCGCCGGTCCTTCATCCAGGCGGCGTCGCCCCACTGGTAGTCGAGGTCCCAGACCACCGAGGCCGACTTGGGCGGAACCTCCGCGTAAAAGCCCACGGGATCGGCCTTCTCGGCCTTGTAGCCGTGCAGTTGGGAGGAAATGTGGTACTTGTAGGCCGCGCCCTTCTCCACCCCGGGAACGAAGCCCTCCCAGATGCCCGAGGACGCGCGGGCATGCAGGGGATTCTTGGTCCGGTTCCAATGGTTGAAGTCCCCCATCACGCAGACCTTCTTGGCGTTGGGAGCCCAGACCGCGAAATAGACCCCCTTCTGCCCGCCGTGCTCCATGGGATGGGCGCCGAGCTTGTCGTAGATCCGGAAGTGCGTGCCTTCGTTGTAGAGGTAGAGATCCTGCTCGGTCAGCAGGCTGGGCTGCGCGTGATGTTTCTCGGTGACGCTCATGTCGTCCATCTCCTCGGGCCTCGTCCGTAGGCCCCCGTCATCAAAGCCAGGCGCCCGGCGATCTCCGGCGTCAGCGCCCCGGGCGTCATCCGCCATTTCCAGTTGCCCTCCGCCGTGCCGGGGAGGTTCATCCGCGCCTCGCTGCCCAGCCCCAGCAGGTCCTGGGCGAGGATGACGGCCGTATCGGCCGGGCTCTTGAGCACGGCCTGGATCATGTCCCAATGGATGTTCAAGCCGTTGCTGCGCAAATAGCGCAGGGCGTTGTCCCGCTCCATGCGGATCTGCTCCGGCGTGCGGGTGCTGGACTTGCCCCCGGCATCGTGGAACCAGCCCGCGATGGTGTCGTTGTCGTGCGTCCCGGTATAGGCCACGCTGCGGCGGGGATAGCGGTGGGGCTGCTGGCGCTCGTCCCACTCTCCGAAGCAGAATTGGGCCACCCGCATGCCCGGGAACTCGAACCGGTCGCGC
>JAQUMZ010000158.1:0-2161 GCA_028717865.1 Elusimicrobiota bacterium
GAGCAGCCCCGCGGCTCCCGCCCCGGCCATGAAGGCGGCGGAAAGCACGCCGATCCAGAGATAGACGCAGCCGTAGAGGGCCTGGAAGGCGAAGAGCAGGGACATGCTCAGCAGCATCCCGGAAAACCCCGTGGCCGCCACGGCGCAGGCCGCGGCCGGGCGCCGGCGGCGCCAGGCCAGCAAGGGCAGCAGGACCAGCACGGCGGCGGCCGCGGGCAGCCGGGCTAGGCCGCGCAGCAGGCGGCCGGCCGGGGGCCAGAGCCTGGCGTTGGCGTGGGCCAGGTCGAAGAATACCGCCAGGGGCCGCAGGTCCGCGTTGCGGCCGGTCCGCCGGGCCAGGGCCTCGTCGAGGGTCCCGGTCCATTGGCCGTCGAGCTTGAAGGCCAGCTGCTCGGGCGTGACCAGCCCGGTCTTGATGCGCCGCTCGCGCAAGCGCCGGGCCATGGCCGCGGCGTCGAAATCCGCGGAGTCGGAGGCCATAAACAGATTGCGCTCTCCCGGCACGGCGCGCAGGCGCGGGAAGGCCGCGGCCGCCGCGGCGGCTATGCTGGCGTTGATATCCGCGAGGTTATCCTCCAACGCCGCGGCCGAGCCGGGCAGGCCGAAGGCGAGGATGCCGCCGGGGCGCAGGCGCCGGGCCGCGAGCTTGAAAAACTCCTCGGTGAAGAGCCGGTTGCCCTGCAGGCTCGACGGGCCCCGGGCGCCGACGATGATCGCGTCGTAATCGGCCCCGCCCGAACCGGCCCAGAGCCGGCCGTCGACGCGCCGCACGCGCAGGCGCGGGTCGCCCAATTCGCAGCGGATCATGGGCGAGGGGAAGCTTTGCAAAGCGCCCAGAAGCAGGGGGTCGAGCTCGGCGTAGTCCACGCCGCGCACCGGGTGCTTGAGCACCTCGCGCAGCAGGCCCCCGGCCCCGCCGCCCAGGACCAGGACGTCGCGCGGGGCCGGATGGGCCAGGAGAGGGATGTGCGCCAGCTCCTCCACGGACTCGATGTCCGGCACCGGCTCGACGACCGCGGGCGTTCCGTCGGTCAAAAATACGGATTGGCCCCCCGCGGCGAGCACGGTCACGTTGCCGTGCGCGGAATTGCCGTAGAAGAGCACGTCCTGCCCGGGCCACTGGGCCCGCAGCGTGGCCTTCTGCAGGGCGCCGGCGCCGGGGCCGAAGGCCGCGGCCAGGACCAGGGCCGCGGCGCCGTAGGCCAGGCGCCGGGGCGCGCGCGCCGAGAGCCGGGCGCAAACGGCCAGGTCCACGGCCGCGACCAGCCAGAGAATGGCGAAGGCGTGCAGGCGGGGCAGCAACCAGAAGCTTAAAGCCGCGCCCCCCGCCAGCGAGCCCAAAGTCTCCCAGCCGTATACGAAACCGCCGGCGCGGCGGCGGCAGGCGGCCGCGAAAAGCGCCCCGTGCAGGAGGGCGGGCGCGGCCAGGACCAGGGCCGAGCCGGCCAGCATGGCGCCCAGGCCGAAGGCCTCCCCGGCGGGCACGCCCAGCAGGGGCCGCAGCAGGCGCGCGCCGGCCAGGGCCGCGGGCAGCAGGGCGGCGAAGCCGGCTTGGAACGCGGCGAAGGATTCGTTTTCAGCGTCGGCCGCAAGCAAACGCCCGGCCAGGAAGCAGCCGGCCGCCTCCAGGGCCAGCCAATCGCCCAGTATGATGCCGACGGAAAGCTCGTTGCCGGAGAAGACGACCAGCAGCTCGCGCAGCAGGACGATCTGGCCGATGATGCCGCTGGCCCCCAGGACCAGGAGCGCGAACGCGTCCATGGCACATCATCATACATTTTTGGGTCCAAAGTCCCATGCCGCGGTGCCCTTTTCGGCCCTGTGCGAGACAATCGGATACCGGTATACTCGTTCAATGCGCCACAGATTGCTTTCGTGCGTACGGCTCCTAGCCGCCCTGGCCGTTTTATCAGCCCGCCCCGCCGCCGCGCTCGACGCGCTCGACGCCCTGGGCCTTGCCCGCGTCGCGGGCGGCGGACTGGACTACACCCGCGTCGTGGACGGCAAACCGGACGCGATCCGGCTGAGCCCGGAACAGAGCCAGGTCGTAATGGAGTTCGTATCCCGCCTGCCCCGGCAGGCCGGCGCCGCGGACGAGGCCCTGGCCCGGGTCGCCCGGGAAGCGCTCGCCGCCTGCGGCCGCGGCCCGTTGGAGAGAACG
>JAQUMZ010000158.1:2171-6649 GCA_028717865.1 Elusimicrobiota bacterium
GTTCGAGCGCGACGCCGCCGGAACTCAGCGCCTGACCGCGGACGGACGCAGGGCCGTTCCGGGAATCCTCATAAAGGACCCCTTCGGGAGCCTGGCCCGCCGAAGCCGGCGCCCCGTCCAATGGCTGAGCCTGCCCGCCTCGAAGCTGACGGGGCTGGAGGCGAAGGTCCAAAAAAACCTGGAAGACTCGCGCGCTCCCGATTTCGACGGAGCCGGACGCGCCGCCCGTCCGGGGAACTTGGCCGTCGTCGCCGAGACCGGCCGTTCGGCTGTCCCCCCGGCGTGGGCTCCCGCCGCGCCGAAAAACCTGTCCTCCCGGATCGGCGAGGTCCCGGCGCCGCAGGGCTATCCGCAGATCCGCTTCGAGAAGCCGTACGCGGAGTTCCGGGACGGCAAGGTGAAGGCCGGGCTTCTGGGCATGGAAGCCGCAGGCGGAGCCATCAGCGGCCGCAACGGCGGCGGCCCGGCGTGGATAGTAGCCGCGCCGCTGTTCAGCGCTTACGGACTTTCCCTCAAGGCGGCATACGGCGCCTTGGCCATGACCGGCTACAACGTCAACACCGAAACGAACCTGACCATAAGGCCGGACCCCCGGGCCCCCGCAATGCAGCTGGTCGTCAAGAGCGTGACCCCCACGCCGCCGGTGGTCTTCCATCCCATGGCGGAAGTGACGCTGGAGCCGCTCAAGCTGGCCGAAGCCGCGGGCCTCTCGTCGCTGCGCTTCATCCGCAGGTATATCGAACCTTTCGTCGGCGCCGACCTGGGCTACATCACGATCGGCCAGACGGTGCGTACCCGTTCCAACCTCTACCTACGCCAGAACGGCTCCGACCGGTTCATGCAAGGGCTGCCGGACGAGATCAGCCCCACGGGCCAGCCCCGCTCCCAGTTCGGAGGGGCCTTCGTGGGCGGCGTGAACTTCAAGTTCACGGAGAACCAGGGCGCGCAGATCCGCTACATCAACGCCCCCACCGGCTTCCAAGGCGTGCTGGGCGGCTACTGGTTCAACTGGTAGCGGACTTTCGCAAGAAAAGCAAGGAACGTCCCCATCCCACAATAGGCCGAAAGGCCTAGGGACGCTTGCCCTTTGGACCCTGTCGGGCCTGGCTCGATGGACCTACCCTCATTTTCACCGGACGCGGCGATGTGCTAGCATCTGCGTCATCCTGGCAGCGGGGAGCGTGGCATGATCAGAAAAAGCATTTTGAGTCTTTTATCGGCGTGTCTCTGGGCGGCGGGCCCGTCTTTCGCCGCCGGGCCTGATTTCGACGGCAAGCTGCGCGACGCGGTGGCGAGTCCAAGCCTCCCGGCCATGGCCCCCACGCCGACCGGCGCGATGCTCACGTTGTTCACCATCGACGGGATGCGCCAAGTGCGTATGCCCGCGCCCAAGCTCGGAGTCCTATCGGCGCAAAACGTGACGGCCTTCACGGACCCGGTGACGAACCTGACCTACACTTTCGACGACGACGTGCCCGCCGACATCCAGAAACAGATGCGCGACGACCTGGCCTTCATCGGAGGCCTCAAGGGCAACGGAGCCTCGGGCTTGCACAAGGAAATCTTCGGTCAAGTGGACGGCCCGACCTACGCCCGCTTCTTCGAGACCCGGGTCACGGCCATCGGCATGTCCGAATGCGGCGGCGGCAACGCGGTGGCCTGCGTGATGCCTTTCTTCAATTCCAGCAAGATGTGGCTGACCCAGAACTTCATCAAGTTCAGCCACCCCCAGATCGCGCGGCTGATGATCGTCTTCCACGAGTCGCGCCACACCGAGGACGCCAACGGCAACTGGTCGCACGCGCGCTGCCCCAAGCCCTTCCTGGGCAAGGACGGCCAGGAAATCAAGAGCATCTGGACCGGGGCCGCCCTGGCCGGCGAGCCCGCCTGCGACAAGACGCCCCTGGGCTCCTACGGCTCCTCGATGATCATGCTCAAGAACGTCCAGAAGTTCTGCGCCAGCTGCACGGAGAAGGTGCGCATGGACGCCGGCCTCTACGCCGACGACCAGTTCAAGCGGATCATCGACGCAAAGGCGCGGCAGGAGATGCTTAAGGACCTCTACTGAGTCCGCGTCCCTGAGGCGGACAACGGCATCGGCGCCGACGGGACGGTCGGCGCCGGGGTTCGCACCCTCGCTGCGCTCGGGCGCGACCCTGGTTTAACGGGTTACGGCGCGGCCAGCTCGTCGGCCAGCGAGTACATCCGGTATATCTTGCGCAAACCTTCCAGCACGCCCGCGGAGTGCACGGCCACGGTCCGCGCCTGGGCCTCGGTGTAGGCGAAGTTCCAGACCAGGGCCGGGACGTTGAGGTCGAAGACCAGGCCCACGTACTCGCCCCGCCGGTTGATGACCGGGCTGCCCGAGTTGCCGCCGATGACGTCGTTGGTCGTGACGAAATCGAGCGGCGTGGCGAGGCCCACGTCGTCCTTGCGCTCGGCCTCCAGCGGCGAGAGGTCGAAGGGCGGCTGGTTGTCGAAGGACTCGGCCCGGGCGTAGAGCCCGTAGAAGTTCGTCTTGTAGGGGACCTTGGTGGTGCCCTCCTCGTAGCCCGCGACTTTGCCGTAGGAGAGGCGCAGGGTGGCGGTGGCGTCCGGATAGGCGGCCGCGCCCAGGACGGCCAAACGCGCCCGGGCGATGCGCCCGCCCTCCAGGGACTCGACGCTTTCGATCTCGTCCTCACGCCACTTGCGCATTTCGCGATACAGCGGCTCGACGCCGCGCGCCCAAACGATGAGCGGATCCTCCGAGGCGGCCGCGGCCTTGCGTCCGCCGGAGACCAGCTTTTTTCGAAAGTCCGGCTCTGCCAGCCTGGTCCCGGAGATCAGCTCCCGGGCCCGCACGGCGGGCGTTTTCCCCCCCAAGGCCGCTTTGACGTAGGGGTGGTCGGGCCCCAATTGATCCAGCGACTCCTGAAAGTCGAGCGCCAGCAGGACCTCCTCCAGGTCGGGATAGACCGGAGCCCGGGAGAAGAGCTTCAGCCTCATGGAATCGAGATTGGAATCCCGGAACTCCTCGTAGCGCGACTCGTTGGGCTTTTCCACCTCGGCCGCCCAGCGCACGATCTGTTGGGCGAAACCCGCCAGCTGGGAATCATCGGCCGAGCGATAGGTCAGGTCCTTGAAGCGGGCGGATTTCTTGTCCGTGGCGGCCGCGATGGCCTCCCACGCCCCCGCCGCGGCCAGCTCGGGCCGGGCCGCGACGGCGGCGCGCAGGGCTTCCTCGTCGGCCTTCTTGACCGCCATGACCTCCGGCGACTTGATGCCCTGCAGATAGCCGGTCACGGCTTTAAGGCCGTTGGCGAAGCCGCTGAGCTTGGCATACGCCCGCCGGCCGGCCTCGGGGCCGCGGGCGGAGTACGCCTCCAGGGCGCGGATGCGGGCCGCGCGCCTGACCAGGTAGGCCGGCAGGTACTGGTCGCGCTGATACTCCAGCTGCCTGACCGTCAGCAGCCGTTGCGTGGCCCAAGGATGACCCGCGACGAAGACCAGCTCGCCCTCCTTGGCGCCGCCCGCGCTCCATTTGAAATAGGCCGGCGACTCGACGGGCTTGCCCTCCTCGTAGACCCGGAAAAACGCCAGGTCGAGCTCGTGCCTGGGGTAGACGAAGTTGTCGTAGTCGCCGCCGAAGGCGGCGGCCCGGGCCTCGGGCGCCATGACCAGGCGCACGTCGGTGTACTTCTTGTAGCGGTAAAGCTGGTACTGCCCGCCGCGGTAGAACTCCACGACGTCGCAGCGCAGCTTGGTCTTGTCGAAGCACTCTTTTTCGACGCGGGCGAGCTCGGCCTTGCGCCGGGCGTTGCGCTCGCTCTCGGAGGCGCCGGCGGCGGCCGCCCGGACCCGGGCCGTGACGTCCTCGGTCGAGACCAGGACGTTGAGCTCCAGGTCGGGGCAGGGGAGCTCCTCGGAGGGACGGCGGGCGAAGAAGCCGTTTTTGACGTAGTCGGTTTTCTCGCCCGACAGCTTCTGCAGCTGCCCGCGGGCCACGTGGTGGTTGGTGAGGACCAGTCCGCGCGGCGATACGAAAGCGCCCGAGCCTCCGTCGTTGAAGCGCACCGAGGCCGACTTGACCTTTTCGATCCACTCGGGGTCCGGCGTGAAGGCGTAGCGTTGGGACAGCTGCTCCAAGGGCAAGCGGTCGATGGTCCACATGCCCTCGTCGGCCCGCCCGCTGCCCGCCGCCAGGAACAACGCCGCCAGCATGAAAAAGCCTTTCATCCGATTCTCCTTACCTTGTAGCCTTGGACGGACAGCTCCCGCTCCAGGACCGAACGCTGGTCGCCCTGGAACTCGAGGACCCCCGCCTTGACCGCGCCGCCGCAGCCCAGGCGTTTCTTGAGACGGGCCAGGAACTGCTCCTTGAGCGTGGGGTGCAGGTTCAGGCGTTCGACGCGGGTGACCCCCGAACCCTTGGCGCCGCGCGCGAAGGACAGGCGCACCGGCTCGGCCCCGCTCATGGCCTCAGGCGCCGCGAAAGC
>JAQUMZ010000159.1 GCA_028717865.1 Elusimicrobiota bacterium
CTCCATGGTCAGGGTAAGCACCCACTGCTCGATTCTCCAAACGCGGCCGCCCGGCTGCAGTCGCCAGTCCTCGGAGACCATGGACACCCAGGCGCCGACGAAGCTCCCGTCCTCGTCGGGGCCGCCCCACATATTGGCGTAGTCGGCCGAATGCGAACCGTCGAGAGGCCCGCGCACGTCGCGCAGGCCCAGGCTGGGGGGAATCATGGGGCCGTCCCCGGGCTGGAACTCGCCGTACCGGCGCAGGGAATCCAGCACCGCCGGCCAGCCCTGCCGTTGGCGCACGGCGACGGGGACGGCGCGAGCCTCCGGAATGGCGACGCTTGCCCCCGGCGTCATGGAGCGCAAGAGCGGCAGGGCGCCGGGGACCTCGGCGCCGGCCGGCGCTCCCGCGGCCAGCAGGATCACGGCGGCAAGCGAAAATCTTTTCATGACGCCTCCTGAAACGTCAAGCGATTATACCACGACGAGCGCGAACACGGCGTCCGTTTCTAGACGCGAACATAGTTTACGGCGCACGCGATAATGCAAGAATGCAATGCCTGGCACCAGGGCTTAGGGTTTTTGCGCCACGCAGCCCACGTAGTCGTGCACCACCTCGTAGCCCGGCCGGCCGGCGTTGGCCGCGGCCAGCAGTTCCAAGAACCGCCGCCGCGCTCGAGGGCGGCGCCGCGGCTTGACCGCGCGGTAATAGGCCGTGCCCGCCCCGGACTTGAGCAGATGCTCCAGAACCTGGCTCGCGCTGCCGTAGCGGAAGACCGCCTTGCCGGTCCAAAGCTCGTCGAGGCGCAGGCCGGCCGACCGCAGACCGGCGCGCACGCGCCCCGGCGAGGGGAAATCGAAGTCCACCTTCATGTCCAGCGAGCCCGGGTCCTCGGCGCCGACGCGCCGGAAGAGCTCCAGCTCGCGGCGGGGGGAATTCTCCCGGTGGACGATGAAGGCCAGGCGGCCGCCGCCGCGCAGGGCGCCGAACGACGAGGCCAAGAACGACTCCAGGGGGATATAGCCCAGGGCCCAGGAGGAGAAGACCAGGTCGAGCCCATGCCGCTCTCCCAGCAGGGCCAGCGCGTCGCCGCGCGCGAAGCGCACGCGTCCCGGCGGCGCCGTTCCCAGACGGCGCGCCGCCCGCGCGAGCATGCCGCGGGAAATATCCGCGGCCAGCAGCTTGCCGCCGCGGTCCAGCCGCTCGGCGATGAGGCGGCTCGCGTAGCCCGTGCCGCAGCCGGCCTCGAATACCCGCTCCGAGCCGGACCAGGGCAGGCGCGCGACTAGTTCAGCCACGGGCCGGCCGGCCTCGCGCAGCCAGTAATCGTCGTAGTCCGAGTTTATGGCGTCGTAGGCCGCGGCCAGTTCCCTGCTGCCGGCCCGCGAGACCGCCTCGGCGCGCACGCGGAAGAAGCGCGGCAAGGCGTGCCGCGCGGGCAGGCGCCGGGCGCAGAGCCGCTCCGAGACGGCGGGCATCAGGGGCTGGGGTCCCTCGGGCAGGTGCGGGGCCAGGAGACGCCCGACGCACGAGGTCCGCGGCCGGCAAAAGCGCCGGCCCATGCGCGAAAGTATGGCGGACAAGGGCCGGGCGCGCATGCTGCCGAAGGAAAGGGGCACGAAATTGCAGGGACAGACCTCGCCGGAACCGTCTATATAAAGATGGGTCAGGCCCGCCCCGCAGCCGAAGGCTCGGCCGGACTCGATGTACGCGTAGGCGGAAAGGATCGGCAAATCCTCGTCGCGGGCCACCTCGGCCTGGTAAGCCAGCATGCGCCGCGCCGCCGCGGCCGGCAGGACCGCGTCGCAGCGCCCTTGCAGGCGGCCGATCGGGCAGGGTTCCAAGAGGTGCACCTCGTAGGCGCCCGCGCCCTTGCAGAAACGCAAGAAAGGCAGGAAGCTGCCCCGCGCCAGCAGGCCGGGGCTGGCCACGGCGACGACGTAGGAGTAGAGGCCGGCCTCGCGGCACATGCGCAAGGCCGACAAGGCGGTCCGGAAGGA
This sequence comes from Elusimicrobiota bacterium, assembly GCA_028717865.1. Taxonomy (GTDB): domain Bacteria; phylum Elusimicrobiota; class Elusimicrobia; order UBA1565; family UBA9628; genus UBA9628. The sequence continues at coordinate 1,984 of JAQUMZ010000159.1, forward strand.
CCCGGGCCGGCCGCGCCCGCGATCATGCTCGGCCTCGTCCGCGGAGTCCAGGCTGACTCCGACGGCGAAAAGGCCGCGCCGCTTCAGGCCGCGGGCCCGCGCGGCCGTAAGGCCAGCGCCGGTGGTGCCCAGCGAAAGATAGAAGCGGTCGTCGAATGCGGACACTATGGCCTCGAGATCGGAACGCAGCAAGGGTTCGCCGCCGGTCAAGGTAACGCAGACCGCGCCCAACTCCCCCAGCTCGCGGGCCAGCTCGCGCAGGCGCGCCAGCGGCACGTCTTGCTGATTTCGGCCGGCGTTGTAGCAGTGCCAGCAGCGGTAGGAGCAGCGGTTGGTCACGGCCAGGGTCACGGAATGCAGGCGCCGGCGCGCGCTGCCGCCCGCCTCGAGGAAGCCCTCGGCGAAGCGGTCGAAGGCCCGGCCGGGGAAAGGGGGGAAATTCGTGTTGACCACGAAGCGCCCGCCGAAACGGACGACCTTCTCGCGGGAAAGATAGTCCTTCAGGAAGGCGGCCAGGCGCGGATGCAGGCGGTTGAAGGGCGGACGAGCCGCCGCCGTCTGGAAGAACTCGTCGCCTCTCATAGCGATTTCCGTAATGATATCATTGTCGGCGATGCTGCGGACGACTGCGCTGGCCGCGGCGGCCAACGGGCTGGCGGCCGCGGCCGTCTGGGCCCTGATCGCCTCGGGGTTTCTGCACCGGCACTGGCTGCTGCCCTCCCTGTTCGCCGCCCTGGCCTATCAATGGGCGTTGTCCTTGCCCTGGCGCGGCGCCACCGCCTGGCGCCAGGCGGTCCTGCACGGCCTGGCCTTCGCGCTGATCCTGAGCGCGGCCGCAGCGCCCGGGACGCTGGCCTGCCCGGAGGGCTGCGCCTACGGACTGGCCTGCGCGGCGGCCCTGGCGGGCTTGGTCTTCTGGAATCATTCCCTGCGCCACGAGCCGGGCTTCTGGAGCCCCCGCCGCGGCCGCCTGGCCGCGGCCGGCTCCCTGCTCTGGGCGCTGTATCTGCTGCTCTTCAGCCGCCAGCTGGCCTGGTGGGCGCTGGATCTCGTCTTCTTCATACTGGCCCTCGGCCTTTGGCTGGGCCGAAGCCGGGCGTTGTGCCTCGTGGCCGCCGTGGGGATTTTCGGACTGGCGACCTTGCGCCAGGCGGGCGACGAGTTGACCGTGGTGTTGCTCGACCTGCTGCTCCTGCTGCTGCTCTTCCTGTGGGAGAGCCGCCTGCCCGAACGCGCCCCGGCGCCGCCGCCTGGCCGTTCCATGCTGCGCGTGGGCTTGGCCGGAGTCCTGCTGGCCGGACTGTGCGTCTACGCGGCCGGGCCCGTACGGCTCATGGTCAGGCCGGAACTGCGCCGCGCGGCGCTGCGCGCGCTGGCCCCCGCGCGCCGGGAGAATCGCGGGCTCACGGACCTGGCGGCGCGCCTGCGCGGACACGTCGTGGAGCTTTCGCGGCGCATCGGCGAGCGCTCGGCCTACGAGCCCCAGGCCGGAGTCCGGGCCCGGAACTACGTCGCCGGCCGGCTGCGCGCGGCCGGCTACACGGCGAATATCCAGGAGTTCGGCGCCGTGCGCCGAGGCGATTTCCTGCGCCGGGAACCCTACGCCAACGTCTGGGCCCGGCTGGAGGCGCGCGACGACGGCCGGGGCCTGCTGCTCGTGGGCGCGCACTACGACGCGGCCCCCGGCACGCCCGGCGCCGACGACAACGCCAGCGGGGTGGCCGTGCTGCTGGAAACGGCCCGCCTGCTGCGCCTCGGGCCGGCGCCGCGGCCGGTCGTCTTCGCGGCCTTCGACGCCGAGGAGCCGCCCGCCTTCGGCACCCGGGACATGGGCAGCGCGCGCTTCGCCCGCCAGCTCAAGGACCGCGGCCTGCGCGTGCGCGGCATGATCAACCTGGAGATGCTGGGCTATTTCAACCCCCGGCCGGGCTCGCAGCTATTCGCGCCGCTCTTGCGGCCGTTCTATCCGGACCGGGGGAATTTCGTCGGCCTGGCGGGCAACGTCTCCAGCCTGGCCCTGCGCCGGAGGCTCGCGCGCTCCTGGTCGGGGACCGTCGCGTTGGAGAGCGTCTGCCTGCCCTCGGTCTTCTCGACGCTGGCGATCTCCGATCAGCTTAATTTCTGGTCCGAGGGCTTTCCGGCCGTCATGCTTTCCGACACGGCTTTCTTCCGCAATCCCCGCTACCACCAAGCCGACGACACGGCCGAGACGCTGGACTACGAAAGCATGGCGGCCGCTACGGAAGCGTTGGTCCGCGCCCTGCGCACGGGGCTGTGAGCCGGCTCTTCGTTTACGGCCGCTCCTTCCCGACGAGATCGCGGCCGCTGGCCAGGCCAATGCGCGAAGGGAAGACGCTCCGCTGGGGGTCCACCACGACGCACCGCTCGAAGCGCGCCACGGCCTCGGGGCCCGGAACCGCGGCGTAGCCGGGCAAAGCGCCCCAGTTGAGATTCCGGCCGCCGGGGTCGAGCAGGTAGTGCCTGCGTTCCGGCAGGTAATAATAGCGCATGGGGGTGTAGTAGAAGGCGTCCAGATGGACCACCGGGACGTCCGCCGCCGTGGCGGAGCGTATGGACTCGGCCAAAGCGCCCAGCCGGGGATCGACGAGCGCGCCCCCGGCGTGGTAGGCCAGCGTCCCGGCCGCGAAGAGGACCAGCAGGCCCGCGCGCGCCAAACGTCCCCAGGCGCCCTCCAGCCGGCCGCAGACCCAGGCCAGCCACAAAAACAGGAAGGGTGAAACGAAAATCAAGTAGCGGGTCTGGGTGACCGGCTTGCCCAAGGCCAGCTCCAGGGCCTTGGCCGCGGCCAGGGGCACGACGACGTGCGTCAGGCAAAAATCCGCCCCGCGCCGGGACGGCTCCGAGGCTCCGCGCCGCAGCCAGACGCCGGCCGCGCCGGCCAGGGCCGCCAGGCCCAAAACGCGGGTCAGGCCTTCATGGGCGAAGCCCAGGAAGCCCGTGTCGCAGAGCATGTTCCCCAGAAGGTAAAGCAGTTGTCCGAATGAAAACGGGGTCGTCAGCACCGAGATCGCGGACCAGTTGCGGACCTGGACCAGAAGCGACGCGGCCCAAGGCAGGTAGAGCAACCCGACGCCGACGGGGATGGCCAGCCAGCGCCGGCGCCCCGAACGAACCACGGCGAGCGCGTGCGCGGCGTTGGCGGCGAGAAAGAGCAGATAGAAGTTGTGCGTATAAAGTCCCGCGGCCGACACGGCCGCGTAGGCCGCGGCCCGGCCCCAGGACCAGCGCGCCTCCAGGTCCAGCAGCAGGCGGGCGGCGAGCAAGGCCCACAACAAGAGCAGGGAATAGGTCCGTCCGTCCTGGCCGGCGTGTATCCAGAAGGAGGAAAGCGCGGCCAGGGCCAGGACGAAGGCCTCCCGGCCCGGAGCCAGGCGGCGGGCCAGGGGCAGCAGGGCAGCCAGGGCCGCCGCGCCGCAGAGCGCGGAAAACAGACGCAAGCCGAGGAGCGGGTCGCTCCAAAGCGGCAGCCAGAAATGCATGAGCAGGTAATGCAGGGGGGGGAAGCCCTCCATGGTCCGCACCAGCCGGAGGGTGTCGGTGAGCGGCGCCGAGGCCACGGCCAGGGTGTTGGCTTCGTCGAACCAAAGTGAGCGGCGGGTGAGCAGCAGCGCGCGCAGCAGGACCCCGGCCGCGAGCAGCGCGACGACGGCGCGGCGGGCCGGCCTCACCGCGGCTCGCGGCCCCGCGCCGAGCGCAGCACGTAAAGGGGCCGGCGCTTGACCTCGTCGAACACGCGGGCCAGGTACTCTCCGATTATGCCCAGGGCGATGAGCTGCAGCCCGCCCAGCCCGAGGACGACGGCCATGAGCGAGGACCAGCCGCGCACGGCCAGCGGATTGCAGAAGCGCACGTAGAGGACCCAGACGCCCAGGGCCAGGCTGAGCAGGAAGGAGGCCGCGCCGCAGAAGGTGACCCAGCGCAGGGGCTCGTGCGAGAAGGAGGTGACGGCGTCGACGGCAAAGCGCGCCATGCTCCAGAACGGGTAATGGGTTTTCCCGCCCAGCCGCGGCCGGCGGTCGTATTCGACCCGGGCGTGGCTGAATCCCGCCCAGCAGATCAGGCCCCGCAGGAAACGGTTGGTCTCGCGCAGCTCGCGCAGGACCGCGAGCACCTTGCCGTCGATGAGCCGGAAATCGCCCGCGTCGAGGGGGATGTCCACGCTGGTCAAGCGGCGCAGGAGGCGGTAGAACAAGGCGGCGCTGGCGCGCTTGAAGAGGCCCTCGCCTTCGCGCCGCGCGCGCACCGCGTAGACCACCTCGTGACCTTGCCGCCAGGTCTCCACGAGGCGCGGGATAACCTCGGGCGGGTCCTGCCCGTCGGTGTCCATGACCACGCAGGCCCGGCCGCGGGCGAAGTCGAGCCCGGCGGTGATGGCGAGCTGGTGGCCGAAGTTGCGCGAGAGGGTCAGTATCCTGACCTCTGGATCGCGGCGGCGCAGCCGCTCGAGCAGCGCCGGCGTGCCGTCGGCGCTGCCGTCGTCGACGTATATGAGCTCGAAGCTCTCCCCCAGGCCGCG
>JAQUMZ010000160.1 GCA_028717865.1 Elusimicrobiota bacterium
CTTCGTCATGTCCATGTATTTCATGGGCAACGTCTACAACGACCGGTTCAACATGACGCCGGTCTATAACCCCGCCTGGGGCGACACCAACAACCAGCCGCGCGACGACTACGAGCGGGCGCTGGACGCCTACGACCACGTGCGCCGGCTGGCGCCCAACTACGTCCAGATGCATCATCAAGTGGGCAATCTGCACATGCGCCGCGCCGAATGGGCGATGAACAACGGCCGGCCGCAGGAGGCGCAAGCCTACCTGGACCGCGCGCTGACCCGCTTCCGCATGTATCAGGCCGTCGATCCGGTCTTCGAGCCGAATTATCACCGCATCGGGCAGATCTACATGATCCGAGGCCAGGCCGCGGCCCAAGCCGGCCGCCGCGAGGAGGCGCGCGCCAACTTCGAGGCCGCGGCGCGGACCTACGAGACGTTCATCAACGCCCCGCAATGCGCCGTGGATCCCGGCCTGCTGACCAAGACGTACCTGCGCACCAGCATCCTGTCTTACCACGGCTACGTGCGCCGCGATGACGGGACTTATACGCACAAGCATGAAAGCGCCGAGGCCTACACGAATCTGGCCAACGCCTATTTCATGCTGGACCGCTGGGCCGATTCCGAGCTGGCGTACAAGCGCGCCCTGGCCATCAATCCCAATTTCACCCAAGCCCGGAACAACCTCGCCGTGCTCTACCAGAAGGCGCGTTCCCAGGGACAGCTGAAAACGCCGCCGCCGCTGGCGGGCACCCCCATAGCTGCTCCCGCCTTCGACATTTCCGCCAAGAAATAGCCGAGAACGTTCCTTGTGCGGCGGCATCGACAATAAGTCAATACCGGTTTGTGGTATCATGGCGAGGGAGGTGTGGATTTTAGTCATCTCATAAACAGCAAGGGAGAAACACGATGGCCAGAGATGTACATATTCACATCCGGATCGGGAGGCAGACTGCGGTCTGGGGTCTGGCCAGCCTGATCGTTTTGTCGGGGGCTTGGTGGGCCGTCTCCGAGACCTTGACCATGACGACTTACTATCCGTCTCCGGTCGGAGTGTACAAGAAGCTGACAGCCACGGCCAGGACCATATTGGCCAGAGATTCGGGCGGTGTCGCGATCGGAACGTCTAGCGATCCGGCCCCGTCGGCCAAGTTGGTGGTGATGAACGGCCGCGTCGGGGTCGGAACGATCAGCCCGGCGGTGGCGTTGGACGTGGTCGGCGAGGTCCGCATCGGGAATACGGGCTCGGCCTGCGCACAGTCCGTCCGGGGGGCGCTGCGTTTCAATGCCGCCGACAATCGCCCTGAATATTGCGGCACCAGCAACAAGTGGGAGCCGATGGGCTCGGCCCACAACCCGACGTCATGCACGGCGGCGCAGGGCTGCAACCTCGGCACTACGCACGGGGTTGACGAGGATGGGAATCCCTGCACCCGGGTCAATGTAGCGTGCCAGTACATTTGCGGAGGGTGCGTCGGTCCCGGCGGGTTGTGCAACGGAAACCCGCCGGCGGATGCGGTAAATGGGGTATGCACGTCGGTGACCATGGCTCTTTACAATTGCGGCACCTCCTGTCTGGCGCGCCCTGACTTGTATTGCAGCGCACCCTACAGCTATAGCTGCACTGCGACCAATATCTGTGTCAACTGCGGTGACCCCGGCACCGTTACGTTTGGACAATAATAGGCGATCGGGCGACCTGGGGTTGCTTCCAATTGAAGTCCTCGTCTTCACTGCGAATGATTAGGAAAGGACAGTCTATTTGCTATCCTAATCGCATATGAACGTCAAGATCACCGGGACGCGCCCGGGCTGTTTCCTGGAGGCGGGGCCCAGGGAACTCGGCCTGCGCGCTTTCGCCCATTGGTATCGAGAGCGCGAGGCCGCCCAGTGGCGGGCCCTGGACATCGGCGCGGTGGAGCGCCTGACCGAACTGCTGCTGCGGACCGAGCGCCGGGGCGGGCACGTGTTCGTCATGGGCAACGGAGGCTCCGCGGCCACGGCGGCCAGCATCGCCGTCGACTTCGGCAAGACGGCGGCTCCGAAAGGGCGCAAGGCCCTCAAGTGCATTTCCCTTTCCGAGAGCTCCGCCTTCCTCACCGCGATGAGCAACGACCTGGATTTCGAGCAGGTTTTCATCAAGCAGCTGGAGAACCTGCTCGCGCCCCGCGATCTGGCGCTGTTCGTCAGCGGCAGCGGCAACTCCCCCAACCTGATAAAGGCGGCGCGCTTCGCCGCCTCCGAGGGCGCCAAGACCGCCGCCTTGCTGGGCTTCGACGGCGGCAAGCTCAAGGCCCTGGTCGACGTCCCCGTGGTGATTCCCTGCGCGGAGTACGGCGTCGTGGAGGATATGCATCTGGCGATCAGCCACATCATAACCTTCTACCTCCGCCAGAGAGCGCGCCGGGCGAGAGCTTGACCGGGAAATTAGCTAGAATTTTGAAGTGAAAGGACAGCGCGCGGTGTTTCTGGACCGCGACGGCGTCATAGTCGAGGAAGTGGATTACTTGCGGCGTTTGGACCAGTTGCGCTTGCTGCCGGGATCGGCCGTAGCGATCCGACGGCTGCGCGCGGCGGGGTTGAAGGTCGTCGTGGTCACCAATCAATCGGCGGTCGGGCGGGGGTGGCTCTCCTTGCCGGCTCTGCGCCGCATTCACGCGGCGCTGCGGCGCCGCTTGGGCGCGCGGGGCGCCCGGCTCGATGCCATATACTTCTGTCCCCATCTTCCCGCCGCGGGCGGCCGGGCCTGCGCCTGCCGCAAGCCCGCCCTGGGCCTGCTGCGCAGGGCCCGGCGGCGTTTCGGTTTGGATTTCAAGCGCAGCTATTTCATCGGGGATTCCACCACCGACCTGCGCACCGCCCGCGCCGCGGGCTGCGCGGCGGTGCTGGTGCGCACGGGCAAGGGCGGCCGCGACGGTCGCTACCGGGTAAAGCCGGACCGGGTCTGCCGGGACCTGGCCGCGGCCGCGGACTGGATACTGGCCCGGGAGGCCGCATGACCACCGTGGCCATCGCCCCGGTCTACAACGAGAAGGGCAAGATCGGGCGCGTCGTGGAAAAGACGATGCGGGCCGGGGTCGGGGAGGTCGTGGTCGTTTCCGATGCCTCGGATGACGGTTCCGACGCGGAGGCGGCCGCGGGCGGGGCCACGGTCCTGCGCCACGAGCGCCGGCTTGGCGTGGGCGCCGCCATCCGCACCGGCTTCGACTACGCCCTGGCCAAGGGCTACGACATCTGCGTGGTGCTGGCCGGGAACGACAAGGACGACCCCTCCGAGATCGGCAAGCTCGTCGAGCCCATCGTGGCGCGCGGCTTCGATTACGTCCAGGGTTCGCGCTACGCCCCGGGAGGCGCCTACGGCCGCATGCCCCTGCACCGGACCGTGCTGACCCGGGCCTATCCTTGGCTGGTGCGCCTGGTCACGGGGTTCCCCGTCACGGACGCCACCAACGGCTTCCGCGCCATCCGCAGTTCGTTGCTGCGCGACCCGCGCCTGCGCCTGCACGAGGCCTGGCTCAACCGCGGGGAGCTGGAATATTATTTGCAGCTGCAAGCCCTACGCCTGGGTTACAAGGTCTGCGAGGTGCCGGTGCGCAAGATTTATCCGGATATAAGCGCCTACGAACGCTACACCAAGGTCCGGCCGGTCGTCGACTGGCTGGGCAACCTCAGGCCCATCGCATATCTCACCTTGGGGATCAAGAAATGAAAGACCTGGTCATCGGTCAAGTCGGCTGCGGCTATTGGGGGCCCAATCTCCTGCGCGTCTTCCACGAGTTGCCCGGGGCGCGGGTCAAATGGCTTTGCGAACTTAAATCCGGCCGCCTGGACTGGGCCCGGGAGCGCTGGCGCGGCCTGGCCGTCACGTCGCGCTACGACGAGATGCTCGCGGACCCCGAGGTGGGCGCCGTGGTGGTGGCCACCGAGGTGGTGACGCACGCCCCCTTGGTGGAGGCGGCGCTCAAGGCGGGCAAGCACGTATTCGTGGAAAAGCCCATGACCAACTCGAGCCGCGCGGCCGAGGCCTTGGCCGAGTTGGCCGCCGCCCGCAAGCTCACCCTGGCCGTGGGGCACGTCTTCGTGCATCATCCGGCGGTCGACGCGCTCAAGGCCGAGCTCGAGTCGGGCCGGCTGGGCAAGCTCTGCTACCTGGACCTGGCCCGCGTCAATCCCGGCCCGCCGGCGCCCAAGCACAACGTGATCTGGGACATGGCCCCGCACGACGCCGCCATCGCGCTGCACCTGGCCGGGGGCGCCGCGCGCGCCGTGCGCGCGACCGGCCGCCGTTACCTCCGGGGCGATCTCGACGAGGCGGCCTTCTTCGAGGTGGATTTCACGGGGCCGGCCCTGGCCCGGGTCCACGTCGGCTGGCTCTCCAGCCGGCGCGTGCGGCGCGTGGAGGTCTACGCCGAGAGGGGCGCGCTTTTCTACGACGACGTCGAGCCTTTCGAGAAGGTGCGCATCGTCTCCCCGGGACAAGACACCCGGGTCGCGGCCAAGGCCGGCGAGGCCAAGGCCCTCTATTACGGGGCCGGGGACATCCGCATACCGGCCCTGCCGCCCGAGGAGCCCCTTAGGCGCGAGTGCGTGGATTTCGTGGAGGCGGTCCGCGCGGGCCGCGCGCCGCGCAGCGGGCCCGACATGGGTGTGGCGGTCGTGCGCATCCTGGAGGCTGCCTGCCTTTCCGCCGAGCAAGGCGGGCGGGAGGTCAAGCTCTCATGATCATCTCGCAGACGCCCCTGCGCATCAGCCTGGCCGGCGGCGGTACGGATCTGCCCGCCTTTTGCCGGCGCCGCGAGGGCGGGGTGCTGTCGACCGCCATCGACAAGTACATCTTCGTCATCATCCAGGAGCGCTTCGACGACCAGATCCACGTCAACTACGCCCGGCGCAAGGAGGTCGTCTCCGAGGTCTCCGAGGTCCAGCACGACCTGGCGCGGGAGGCCATGCTCATGGCGGGGCTCAAGCGCGGCTTCGAGGTCACGACCCTGGCGGACATCCCCTCCGAGGGTTCCGGGCTGGGCTCTTCCTCCGCCTTGACCGTCGGCCTGCTCAACGCATTCCACGCCTATCGCGGCCGCCAGGCGGACGCCGAGACGCTGGCGCGCCAGGCCTGCGCGATCGAGATCGACATCTGCAAAAAGCCCATCGGCCGCCAGGACCAATATATCGCGGCCTACGGCGGGGCGCGCTTCTTCACTTTCCACAAGGACGGCCGCGTGGGGGTGGAGGCCGTCGAGCCTCCGGATCAGGTCTTGCGGCGCCTGGAATCGGGCCTGCTGCTTTACTTTACGAACAAGACCCGCAGCGCGGACAAGCTCCTGGCCGAGCAGGGCCGGCGCGCGGGCGGAAACCGCGCGGCCTGGGACCGCATCCGCGAACTGGCGGAGGATTCCCGCGCGGCCCTGCTCTCGGGCGACGTGGACCTTGTCGGACGCAACCTCGACCGCGGCTGGCGGCTCAAGCGGGACCTGGCGCCGGGCGTCAGCACTCCCGAGATCGACGCTTTCTACGCCAAGGCGCGCCGAGCCGGAGCCATCGGCGGCCGCATCACGGGCGCCGGCGGGGGGGGCTTCTTCCTGCTCTACGCCCCGGAACTGCGGCGGCCGCGCCTGCGCAAGGCCCTGGCAGGATACCGCGAATTGCCCATCCAACTCGAGCCGGACGGCAGCAAGATCGTGCTTAACATCAAGCGGCGAGTCTGGAAATGACCCCCAGCCGGGCGTTCCTGCTGGCCGCCGGCCTGGGAACGCGCCTCAAGCCCCTGACCGACAAGGTCCCCAAGTGCCTGCTGCCCGTGGGCGGGCGCCCCATGCTGCATTGGTGGCTCCGGGCCCTGGAAAAAGCCGGCGTGCGCGAGGTCCTGCTCAACACCCATCATCACCGCGAGCAGGTGGAGGAGTTTGTCGGGAAGTCCGACCATGGTCCGCGCATCCGGCTGTTCCACGAGCCGCGGCTGCTGGGTTCGGCCGGCACCCTGGCGGCGAACCGGGCCTTCGCCGCGGACGGTGACTTCTGGATCGCTTACGCCGATACCCTGGTGGCGGCCGATCTGGGCGGCCTGCTGCGGCTGCACGAGCTGCGGCGTCCGCCCCTGACCCTGGGGCTCTTCAAGGCTCCGGAGCCGCGGGCCTGCGGGATCGTGGAGCTCGACGCCGACGGCCGCGTGCTCTCTTTCGAGGAAAAGCCCGCGCGCCCCCGCTCCGATCTGGCCTGCGCCGGGGTGTTCCTGGCCTCGGCGCGTTTTTGGGAGGCCGTGCCCGGCGGAGCCGGGGACCTGGGCCGCGACGTCGTACCGCGCCTGACGGGCCGCGCCTACGGCCGTCTCTTGGAAGGGGAAGTGATCGATATCGGAACCCCGCAAGCCTGTGCGGAAGTCCGGACGAAGTGGGCCGGGCCGGAACTGGACCGGTTGTTCGCGTGAACCCCGCGGCAGACCGTCGTTGGCCGTCCGCGGCCGCGCTTTTCGGCGGCGCGCTGCTGCTGCGCCTGACC
>JAQUMZ010000161.1:0-2435 GCA_028717865.1 Elusimicrobiota bacterium
GCCAGCCGCGGGCCGTGCCCGCCGGCTCGGCCCTGCGCGTGCAGGCGCCGCGGCCCTTCCGCCTGCGCTGGAGCCTCGACGACTGGCGGACCCGCCGCGACAGCCAGGCCGCCGCCACGGCCCTGGGCATCCATTTCGTGGAGCTCGCCGTGCCCGAGGGTCAGCGCGCCCCGGTCCGGTTCGCCTTCTTTTGGCTCGACGCCGGCCGCTGGGAGGGCGGGGATTTTTCGGTTGCCGCCGAGGTGCGCCGCAATTCCCAAGCCGCGAACGTCCTCCGGCCCTGAACGCGGCCTTGCCGACGGGGCCCGCGGCGCCGTCAATTTCCGGGCTGGATATTGCCCTATTATCCGGAATAGCGGTATGATTTAATCAATATCAGGGGCTAGCGCGCCCTTTGGATTTCATGATGGAGCAATCCGCGGACAGCCAGGGCCGGACCGAGAGCATCATCCAGGGCCTGGCCGACTCGTTCTTTTCGCTGGATCGGGACTGGCGTTTCGTCCTGGTCAACCTCGCGGCGCAGCGGGCGCCCTTCGCGCGGCCGGCCGCCGAACTGCGCGGCCGGGTCATATGGGAGCTTTATCCGGTCCTCGCGGGCTCGGCCTTCCACCGGTTTTGCCTCGACGCCGCCCAGGACGGGGAGCCGCGGCGCCGCGAGGCGCAATGCCCCCTCGACGGCCGCTGGTACAATGTCTGCGCGCGCGGACATGCCGGCGGCCTCGACGTTTTCATGCGCGACGTCAACGAGGGCAAGCGGGCCGAGGCGGAGCTGCGGCAGGCCGCGCAGCAGGAGGCCGCGGCGCGCGTGCGCGCTCTGATGGAGGCCTGCCTGGACCCCTTGTTCATCATCGAGCCCGATAGCGTGGTCACGGACGCCAACGAGGCCGCCGTCAGGGCGACCGGAGCCGCGCGCGGGCGGATCCTGGGCGGCGATTTCGCGGATTTCTTCACCCGGCCCGAGACGGTCCGGGAAGCCTGCCGGCGGGCGTTCGCCCAGGGCGCGATCGCGGACTGCCCGCTGGCCGTCAAGCGCTGCGGCGGCGGGTTCATGGACGTCCTGTGCAACTTCTCGGTTTACCGCGACGCGGGGGGCAAGGTCCTGGGCCTGCTCGCCGCGGCGCGCGACGTCACGGCGCAGAGGCAAGCCGAGGCGGCCCTGAGCCAGCAGATCCGGGAGAAGGCCACCCTCTCCGAGGAGCTGCGCCAGACCCAGAAACTGGAGGCCGTGGGCCTGCTGGCCGGGGGCATCGCGCACGATTTCAACAACCTCGTGGCCGCCATCGCGGGCAACAACTACTTCCTGCTCGAGGACCTGCCCAAGGGCAGTCCCATGCGCGTCTACAGCGAGGAGATCGGCCGCTCCACCGACCTGGCGGCGTCGCTGACCCGGCAGCTGCTGGCCATCAGCCGCAAGCAGGTCCTGCAGCCGCGCGTCCTCGACATCAACAGCGTGCTCATCTCCATGTCCAAGATGCTCATGCGCCTGATGGGCCATCATATCAAGATCGAGATGAAGCCCCACGCCTCCTTATGGCCGGTCAAGATCGACAGCGGGCAGCTGGAGCAGATCATCATGAATCTGGCCATCAACGCGCGCGACGCCATGCCCAAGGGGGGAGTCCTGGCCCTGTCCACGGCCAACCGGATCCTCAAGCGCGGCCGCGAGGGCGAACCCGCGGACGCGCCGGAGCCGGGCTGTTACGTTTGCCTGGAGGTGCGCGACACGGGCGTCGGCATGGAAGAGACCACGCGGCGGCACATTTTCGAGCCGTTCTTCACCACCAAGGAAGCCGGCCGGGGCACGGGGCTCGGCCTGGCCGTGGTGCACCGGATCGTCAAGCAATGCCGCGGCGGCATAACGGTGGAAAGCCGGCCCGGCCGCGGCAGCGCGTTTCGCATTCTTTTCCCCAGCGAAAAGAGGGGGGCCGAGGTCCTTCTGCCCGGCGACGCGGCCAAGAGCGGCCACGCCGGCCACGGCGCGATCCTCGTGGTCGAGGACAACGAGGCTTTCTCCCGGATCGTCAAGCTGGCCCTGAGCAAGCACGGCTACAACGTCTCCTCCAGCAGCGACGCCGAGGAGGCCCTGGCTTACTGCCTGAAGGCGAAGGGCCCCATCGACCTTGTGCTCACCGACATAGTCCTGCCCGGCATGGACGGGATCGAATTGGCCAAGCGGCTCAAGGAACAGCGGCCGGGCCTGCGGGTGATCTACATGTCCGGCTACGCGGGCGAGGCCACGGCCAAGGTCCGCGGCGCGGGCGAGGCGGTCGTGCTGGAGAAGCCCTTCTCCCCCGACAAGCTCCTGGGCAACGTGCGCCGGGTCCTGGAGAAGAGCCAGGGCGAGATGTTCTAGGGTCGCGTACCGCGCGAGGCGCCCCGCTTTAACCCGGCTTTTTGCCGATATTTTCGCCGGCGCCGGTCCTCGCCCGCGCCCC
>JAQUMZ010000161.1:2445-6426 GCA_028717865.1 Elusimicrobiota bacterium
GATGAGCGCGCCTCAGAGGTCCTTGAGCCTTAGGTTGGCGGGGGAGCTGCGGACCGTCCGGGCCAGCTCCGCGAGGCTTTCGCGCAGCCGGCGCAGCTCGGGCGACTCCAGCACCGGGATGTCGGCCGTGCCCTTGTCGTCCAGCAGCTCGACGACGTCCTGGATCGTGCAGCTTTCGGCGCTGCGCGCCGGCTGGTAGGCTTTTTCCTCGCCCGCCTCGGCGACGACCTCGGATAAGACGCCCGCGGACGCCAGCTCGAAGAGAATCTGGCGCACGAGGCGGATGGGGATGTCCAGCTCGCGGGAAAATGCCGTTTCCGGGGACGGCGGCCGGCCTTGGCAGAACCGCTTGACCGCGAAGCTGGCCACGCGTAGGGCCAGGAGCCGTTTGAAGGCGCCGCTGACCCGCAGGCTGTCCGGCTCGAATTCGTAGGTGTCCACGTTCTGGTAGGCGAAGGCGATCTCCGCGCCCAGCAGCACGATCAGCCAGCTCACCTGCAGCCAGACCATGAACAAGGGCAGCGCCGCGAAGCTGCCGTAGATCGCGCCGTATTGGGTCGCTCCGATCTGGAACTTGACGTATATCCACTGGGTCAGCTGATAGATCGTGCCGGCGGCGATGCCGCCCAGGATGCCCGCGGACAACCGCACGCGCGTGTTCGGCAGGAAAACGTATATGAAGGAGAACAGAACCCACATGGCGGCGAAAGGCAGCAGCTTCAGGCCCAGCAGGATCAGCGGGGCCAGGGGCCCCAGGAAGGCCAGGTGCGCCACCAGTCCCTGCAGCCGGGAGGCGATGAAGATGGTCGTGCTGCTCGACACGATCAGCAGGAGCGGGCAGATCAGCATGATGGAAAGATAATCCGCCAGCTTGCGCATCAGGGGCCGGGGCTGCTTGACGCCCCAGATGTCGTTGAACGAGGCCTCGATGTTGCCCAGCACCTGCACCACCGTCCAGAATAGCACCGCCACCCCGATGCCGGCGATGAGCCCGCCGTTGGCGTTTTCGAGGAGACGGCCGGCGAAAGCTATGACCTGGGCGGCGACCTTCTCCTGGCCCGGCAGGCGCTCGAGGATCTGGCGCTCCAGGAGCTTTTCGAAGCCGAAGCCCTTGGCGATGCCGAAGGCCATGGCCAGCACCGGCACCAGCGACAGCAGGGTGTAGAAGGTCAGGGCCGAGGCGTGCAGCCGGCACTTGTCCTCGTCGAAACCCCGCCAGGCGCCGATTATCACCCGCAGGGGCTGTATGAACAGCGACCGCGAGCGCGGCAAGTCTCGGGCGCGTATGCGCCAAAGGTCATGCGACAGGAAATTCATCAGCCTGGCGAGCACGCGGCTATTATAACCTATCGGGGGACGGGGGACGTTCCTTGCTTTTCTCCGCACTTTCTGAAGTTGCTGAAAGCGTGGCACCAAAGTTGTGCCGGCGCAGCAGGAGGCAGGCTTTCTTGAGATGCCGCGGCAGTATCTTGCCCGTGCGCGAGCCCATCAGGCTGCCGGGGAACTGCGTGTGCACACCGGAGCGCGCCTCGGCGTCGTAGGTTTCGATATACTCGTCGGCCAGTCCGATCACGTGGCCGAATTCGTGGGCGGGCGTCGCGTGCTCCAGCTTTCCGGCGAGCAGGATGCCCCAGGCGCCGGCGCGGTTAATGTATTCCCTCCCGCCGCCGTCGGTCAGACGCAGGCCGTCGGGCGAGAAGTTCTCGTCCGGGGCCAGCGTCTTGAACGCGATTTCCGTGCGCAAGCCGCGGGTCTTCCCGTTCAGCTCGAAGCGTCCCCGCCAATATCCCTCTATGGAAGCTTTGACCGCGGCCAGGACCCGCGGATCCTGGATGTCGGTCTCGAAAGTGGCGCGCAGCAGGAAGCCTTCCGATTCGGGGCTGAGCCGCAAGGCCGGGCTGGACGGGACATGCAGGATGGTCCGCCGGTCGGGCCGCAAGGTCTTGGCGAAGGTGCCCGAGGGCCCGGTGAACCGCGTGACTTGGGATAGCGCGAACGGCAGCCACGGACGCAACTCCTCCAAAAACATGTCCAGGCGCCGTTTGAGTTTGTCGCGCAATCCGGCGGAGAAGCGCGGGGTCCCGCAGGCCAGCCGCCAGCGTTCGAGGACTCGCTCGAAATTGGCGCGGGCGGCCGCGATATCCTCCGAGACCTTCCGGAGCGGGATGCGCACCTCGAGCTGGGAGTCCTCCGCCGCGTCCCGGCGCGGCGGGCCCGGCGCTGGAATCGGCCGGGGTGCCGGGTCCCGGCCGCCCAGGGAGCGGGTTCGTTACTCCAGGGCCCGCAGCGCCCCGTACTCGCGCCGGACCAAAAACAGCCCCTGCACCAGGAAGCCCTCGGCCGCGAAGTGCGCGCGGGCGCGCCCGGACGCGCGGCGCAGGCCGGGCGCCGCCTCCGGGTTCGCGGCGATTTTGTCCAGGAGCCCGGCGTAGCGTTCGCCCAGGGCCAGGGCCAGGGCCGAGCGCTCGGCGGCGGGCTGGTCGCTGAACGCGACCGCGGTCAGGCTTTCGCGCAGGCTGTCGATGAGCCAGGGGCCGTGGTTCGCCACCCGGCCGATGAGGGCGGCATAGAGTTCCGGCCGTCCCTCCACGAGGGCGCCGAACTCGAACGGCGAGAAGTTCAGCATGGGGGCCAGACGCTCCAGGCGCTCCTCGGTGAGGATCGCCCCGGGCCCGGCCGGGGGCAACTCGGCCGGGGCCGTCTGCGCGGCCGGCGCCGCGAGCGCGGGCGGCGCCTCGGCCGGGGCGAAGGCGGGGGCGAGTCCCGCGGCCGGCGCCGGGCCGGGCCGAACATCGGGACGAGTAAGCGCGACCAGCCGGGCTGGCAGCTTCAGCCCGGCCGCCGGCGCGCCCGGCCGCGCCGGAAGGCGGACCGATCGGCCCAGCGGCGCCGATGCGGCCGCCGGCGCCAGCAAGGCGAGGAGCAAGCAAATGTAGGTCATGGCGGGCCCGGCTTTATCTTAACCCCGCGCGCCGCGCGCGGCGAGTGCCGTTCGGCCCGTCCGGCGGGGGGTCTTAACGCCTACTCCAGGAAATCGAGGTCGCGCCCGTGCGTGTCTTCCAGTCCCGCCAGGCTCCACGCGGCCAGGCCGAAGCAGGCCAGCCCCACGACCCAGGCGCTGCCCAGCATCCCGAGCGGCCCCTTGAGCAGCAAAAAACCCGTGGTAATGAGCACCACCGAGCCGCGCACGAAGTTGGGCACGGTCGTGGCCACGGTCGAGCGCAGATTGGTCCCGAACTGCTCGGCCGCCACGGTCACGAAGACCGCCCAGTAGCCCGAGGCCAGGCCGAGCCAGGCCGTCACGGCGTACATCATCAGGGGCGTGAAGCCCCGGCCCAGAAGATAGGCGGCCATGCCCAGGAAAACCATCGCCATGAACAGGCCGATGACCTTGGTGCGGGTGCCCCAGAGCTGGCTCATGAAGCCCGAGCCCAGGCTTCCGATCGCGATGCCGCCGTAGCAGCAGGCCACGGCCACGGCCGGGTCGAGCCGGCTCGCCACGCGCAGGCTGGGCGCGAACTCCGGGATGAAGATCACCAGTATGCCCACCGCGTACCACATGGGCAGGCCGATCAGTATGCAGCGCAGGTAGCGCTCCAGGCGGCCGCGGTTCGTGAATAGGCTCAAGAAAGCCCCGCGGCTGACGTTGGCGTGGGAGAGATTGCTGAACATCAAGCTCTCCCGCAGGCCGGCGCGCAGGAAGAGCAGGACCACGCCCAGGCCCCCGCCCGCCAGGTAGGCGTGCCTCCAATCCAGGTATTTCCCGTTCAGGGCGGCGGCCACCGTCCCGCAGACCCCGACGCCGGCAACGAGCGCCGTGCCGTAGCCGCGCGAGTCCTTGGGCAGTATCTCGCTGACCAGGGTCACCGCCGCGCCCAACTCGCCGGCCAAGCCCAGGCCCGCCAGGAAGCGCCAGCAGGCGTAGGCCGGGACGGAGCCGACGTAGGCGTTGGCCAAATTGGCCGCGGAATAGAGCGCGAT
>JAQUMZ010000162.1 GCA_028717865.1 Elusimicrobiota bacterium
AGAACCACTTGTCCCGGCGCATGAAGCACTCCGATATGCCGTGCTGGGCCATGATCTCGATATCGTCCTGGTGAGCCGCGACGCAGAGGTGGGTCGTGCGCGAGAAAGCCTCGTTCAACCGCGAGCCGTCGGGAACGAATAGGTCCGCCTTCGGATTCTTGAATCGCAAGCTTGCCGCCTCCCGGCTCCGAGGATGTCGCGTCACGGCCCTTCGATCCGGACCCGCGTCTTGCGCCGATCCCTGGCTGCGGCCGAGATGCGGTAGCGGCCGACGCCCGTCTCCAGGCGGAAACGATCCGGCTCGAAAATATCCCCCATGGCCTTCTTGAACTCCTCGACGTCGCCGCTGGCCTCGGCCAGCTCGGAGAGGTCTTTGGTATAGGCGCCGTTCCTGGCCTTGCAGGCTTCCTCGATGCCGGCCAGGATGCGCAGCCCGGCCCGGGCCTTGTCTATGGCCAGGTAATCGGCGGGCGTCGGCTGATGCAGGGTGAAGTACAGGTTTCCTAGAAATAGAGCCACGATCGCGCCGGCCGAGGCGGCGAAAAGCATGAAGGCCTCGCTCAGGCTCCTGGCCCGGGCCTCGACCACCAGGGCGCCCGAAAGCAGGTCGTGGAGGGCGCGCGACTCCGGGTGGACCAGGGCGACCAGGAACCCGAAGTTGCAGAGGGGAGTGCTCGCCAAATAGCCCAGGGCGCGCGCCAGGCTGCGCCCCCAGCCTAGCGCGGCGCCGTCGCGGCGCACGACCCGCAAGCCCATGAGTTTCTTGCCCGGCGTGCCGCCCGCGAGGTTGCCGGCGAACTGGTATAACGCGAGCAGGCCGGCCCAAAGCAGCCCTAGGTTCCGGTAAGTCTCGGGAGCGGGGGGGACCGGCGCCTTGAGCACCGCGAAGAACACGCTCGCGCCGAAGCCGCCCAGGAAGGGCAGCAGGTCCAGGAAATACGCCAGGAAGCGGTCGCTGATCTTGGCCGGATACAGCTGCGCTTGCGTCGGCTCGAAGGCGTTCGGTTCCGGCATCGGATAAGTATAGACACTCCGCCTGGGAGTAATCAAGCGCGGAAACGAATCCGCGCGCCGGACTTTCGCAAGGAAAGCCCAGGAACGTCCCCATAGGCCTTCGGCCCCAGCCGGGCTTGGGACCAAGGGCCCAGCCGCCCGCGGGCCCAGTTGCCTATCCTCTCCAGGTCCGAAGCTCCGGCCGCGACACCCCTGAAATCCCGAGCCGACGGAGGAAACCATGCCCGCCTTGCGCCGAGAATCGCTGCTGCTCGCACTTTGCCTGGCCACTCCGGCGGCCGCCGCCCAAATCCGGCCGGACGCCGGGGAGGGCTTTACCCTGAAGATGCGTCAGGCCGCCAAGCAAGACCCGCGGTTCTACACCCTCGACGAAGGCTCCGTGCGCCTCGTCAGGACAAGTCCAATGCCGCGGACAAAGGAGGGACCTGCCGATCCAACCGTAATAATCGACTGGCTCTTCAACTTTGCCGAGCGTTTCTGGAGCATAATCGAGAAGAACAGGCCGGTCGAGAACATCCAGACACAATACGCGGCCGCGGTGCCGGTCGGCATCACCCACTGGAGCCAGCTCGAGGGCTGGCAGCCTCCGAAGGGCGACGTCTACGAGCTGTCCGCCAAGAACGCCTACGGCCTCAGGGTGGTCTACGTGCGCTATCAAGTCCTGCGCACATGGGGCGGCAGTTATAAAGGGAAGGGGAAATATCTCACCGCCGTGACCGTGGAGCCGCTGTCCAGGAGCATCCTCTGGGGCTACCAACTCGACCTCTCCGTGCAGATTCCGGACTCCAGCGTGGTCAACGTGGGGACATCCGAGGACCCGATCGCGGGCATGATGCCGGTGCTTAGGTGGACGATCACCACCCCCATCAAGAAATCCAGCGGCCAAGCCATCTACTACCTGCAGGGCGACGGGCTCCTGAAGGAAGTGGGCGGGCCGTTCTCGCGCGGCTATCAAGCCGGGGTTGCCGAGACCCTCGACAAAGCTATAAAATCCGGGTTCTGGTAAACCGGCGTCGGGGAGGGACCGTTTGAAAGTCGATATCCTGAAGCAGTTCAGCGTCTTCATGCCCAATCGCCCGGGAGCCTTGAGCGCCCTGGCCGGGCTTTTCGCCGCCAAAGGCATCAACATCCTGGGACTGGCCTCCGAGGTCCGGGACGACTCCGGGGTGGTGCGCATTGCGGTGGCCCCCGAGGTCGACGCCTCCGCCGTGCTCTGCGCGGGAGGCTTCTCCAGCGTCGAGACCAGCCTGTTGTCCGTGGCCCTGGAGGACAAGGCCGGCGAGCTGCACCGCCTGGCCAAGGTCCTCGCCGAGGGCAAGATCAACATCACCACGGTATACGGGACCGTCTCGCCCCCCGGCGCCGGCCGCGTGCTCATCGCCGTGGAAAACGTCCAGAAAGCCCGCGCTCTGCTGGAAAGCCTCGGCGCCGCGGACGCGCGCGCTTGAACGGCCTCCGCTTATTTGTTTTAATCCTCGCCGTAGGGCGTTAGGATTTTCAACCCATGAAATTTTTCCTGCTGGCCCTGGCCATGTGCGTGGCGGGCATCATCGCCTGGCGGCAGTTGCGGCCCGGCCCGCCCCCGCCCCCGCCTGCGCCCCCGCCCGCCATAATGCTCGACCCCGCTCCCGTCATCAACGAAGAAGAGCAAGCCAAGATCATCCGGGCGGCCAACGACCAGGATTCCGCCGTGCGCTGGGAATCCATATTATTCTTGGACAAACTCAAGGCGCCCAGGGCCTTCGAGGTCATGATCGACAAGCTGCACAAGGACTCCGATCCGGACCTGCGCATCAAGATCATCGAACTCCTGGGCCAGCGCGGCTCGCCCAAGACGACCGTGCCGCTGACCGCCGACCCTTTCAATCCAACCGCCGTCACCGTCGTCAGCCCCGCGGACGAGCACGCCCGGGCCATCACGGAGAACCTCATCTGGGCGTCGCGGGACGCCCTCCCCGAGATTCGCCTGGCCGCCCTGCAGGCGCTCGACACCCTGGGCGACTACTCGGTGGCTCCCGCGATCATGGACTCGCTCCGGGACCAGGACGAACGCGTCCGTTTGCAGGCCCTCAAGACGCTCAACAGCCTGCAGGACAAGAAAGCGGCCGCCATCGAAGCCGAACGCAGCCGACAGGAGGAACTGCGGCAGGCCGAGGCCGCCAAACGGAAGTAGCGCCGCCATGCGCTGGATCATGACCGCGCTGTTGCTGGCCAGTTTCACGTATCTTTATCTGCAGGGCCATCCCCGGCGCTCCTCGTCGCCGCCGGAGCCCGCCGTGTTGGACCTGGTGCCGACGCCCGTGCTCGGCATAGCCGAGATCGAGCGCTTGCGCAAATCCACCGCCGACTCCTCCCCGGAAGTGCGCTGGGCCGCCCTGCAGCTGCTCGTGGCGCTTCGGGACCCCGAGATCATCGCGGTCATGGACAAGATTCTCCAGCAGGACACGGATCCGGAAATTCGGCGGCGCGGAGTGGAGCTGATGCGCCAGACCAGCGGCAACGTCCTGCCGCCGCTCATCCGGGGCCTGAAGGACCCCGAGAAGGAGGTGCGCTTGTCTTCGCTGCGCACCCTGGCCGAGATCGGGGATCCCGCGGCCATCCCCTGGATCACGGAGTCGCTCAAGGACTACGAAGCCGAGGTGAAGGTGGAGGCGCTGCGCGCCCTGAGCTGCTTTCAAGACAAACGCAAGGCGCAGTTCCAGGCCCTGGCGGACAAACTGCGCCAGGACTACGCGGCGGCGGTGCAGCGCTCCCAAAATCCCTCGGCCTTCGGATCGGGACTGTTGGGACAGCCGCGCCGCTAGGCCCGCGCCGGAAGGAGAAACTGCCATGGACATCGGAATCAAGGAAATGAACCACAAGGTATCCGAGGAAAGCGTTTTCGTCGCCGAACTCAAGCGCGAGATCGCCCGCGTCATCGTGGGCCAGGAAAGCGCCGTCGACCGGATACTGACCGGCCTGCTCGCCGGGGGCCACATCCTGCTCGAAGGCGTGCCCGGCCTGGCCAAGACCCTCGCCATCAAGACCCTGGCGCACTGCGTGGAATGCGCCTTCTCCAGGATACAATTCACGCCGGACCTGCTGCCCGCCGACCTGACCGGGACCATGATCTTCAATCCCAAGGACTCGTCGTTCTCGGCGCACCAGGGCCCGTTGTTCGCGAACATCGTCCTGGCCGACGAGATAAACCGCGCGCCGGCGAAGGTGCAGAGCGCATTGCTTGAGGCCATGCAGGAGCAGCACATCACCATCGGCAACCGCACCTATCCCCTGCCCTCGCCCTTCATCGTCCTGGCCACCCAGAACCCCATCGAGCAGGAGGGGACCTATCCGCTGCCCGAGGCGCAGGTGGACCGCTTCATGCTCAAGATCCTGGTCACCTACCCCTCCAAGAGCGAGGAGAAGGCCATCCTGGAGCGCATGACCGCGGCGGCCGTGCCGCAGCCCGCCAAGGTCTCCCAGCCCGCCCAGCTGCTGCGCGCGCGCCAAACCGCCGCGGCCATATACCTCGACGACCGGATCAAGAACTACATCCTCGACCTCGTCTTCGCAACGCGGGATCCCGAGGGCCACAAGCTCGCCCAGCTCAAGAACCTGATCGCCTACGGAGCCAGCCCCCGGGCCAGCATCTTCCTGGCGCAGGCCGCCAAGGCCTTCGCCTTCCTCAACGGCCGCGGCTACGTCACCCCGGAGGACGTCAAATCCATCGGGGCCGACGTCCTGCGTCACCGCATCATCATCAGCTACGAGGCCGAGGCCGAGAACGTATCCTCCGAGGACATAATCCAAACCCTGTTTGAATCCATAGAGGTTCCTTAAAAGGGGACAGGCATTGTCTCCGCCAACGCAGGTCTTATGCAAGGCCTGTCCCCCATTCAACCAATGATCTCCCCCGAATTGCTGGCCCAAGTCCGCCGCATCGAGATCATGACGGGGCGGCTCGTGACCGAGACTCTCGCCGGGGAATATCTGAGCGTGTTCAAGGGCCGGGGCATGGAGTTCGCCGAGGTGCGCGAATACGCCCACGGCGACGACGTGCGCAGCATCGACTGGAACGTCACGGCGCGCACCGGACGCCCCCACGTGCGCCGCTACTGCGAGGAGCGCGAGCTTACCGTGGCCATCGCCTGCGACCTGTCCGGCTCCCAGTTCTTCGGCAGCTCCGCGCGCCTGAAGCAGGAGGTCGCGGCCGAGCTCTCCGCGGTCCTGGCCCTGGCGGCCCTGCGCAACAACGACAAGGCGGGCCTGTTCATATTCACGGAGGACGTCGAGGAACACATCCCGCCCAAGAAAGGGCGCCGGCACGTCCTGCACATCATTCGCGAGATACTGGCCTACGAGCCGCGCCGGCGCACGACCGCGATCGGCCGCAGCCTGGAAACCATGCTCAAGGTGCTCCGGCGTCGCTGCATCCTGTTCTTGATCTCCGATTTCAGGGACGCGGGCTTCGAGCCGGCGGTGCGGCTGGCGGCGCTCAAGCACGACTTGGTGCCCGTAGTGGTCACCGATCCCCGCGAGATGTTTCTGCCCCGCCTGGGGGCCTGCCTGGACCTCGAGGACCCCGAATCCGGCCGCATGGTCCTCGTCGACGCCTCCGCGCCGGGGCCGCTGCGCGCGCACCAGGACTCCGAGCGCCGGCGCCTGGAGGCGCTGACCGGTTTCTTCGCGCGCTCGGGCATCGAGACGATCCAGATCGGCACGGACCGCCCCTACATCGATCCGATCATCCATTTCTTCCGCCGCCGGGCCCGGAGGCGGAGCCGATGACAGCGCTGCTGCTGGCCGCGGCCTGCGCCCTGGCCGCCCATACCGCCGAGCCGGCGGAGGTCGAACTCGTCGCCCCGGCCACCGCGCAGTTGGGCGTGCCCTTGAGCGTGCGCGCGGCGGCGGCCGTCGCTCCGGGAGAAACCCTCGAACTGGATTTGCAGCGCTCGACCACGGACAGCTTCGCCGTCACGCGGGCCGAGGCCGTGCCGGCCGTCGGCGGCCGGGCCCAGTTCGAGCTCACCATCGTCCCGCTCGACCTCGGGCGGCAAGCCTTCCCGCTGTATTGGACCCTCTCCGCGGGAGGGGCGAAGCGCTCCCTGGCCGGCGCGCTCCAGCTTCAAGTCGAGCCGCCCGCCGCCGCGGCCCAGGCGCAGGACGTCAAGGACATCAAGCCGCCCCGGCGCGCCCGGCCGGCCCTCTGGCCGTGGGCCCTGCTTCTGGCCGCGGCCGGCGCCCTGTATTTCTGGCTGCGCGGCCGGCGCCGGCGCCCGAAGGCGCACGCGCCGGCGCGGGAACCGGAGGACGACCGGCCGGCCGGGGCCGTCGCCGAGGCCGAATTGGACCGCCTGGCCCGCTCGGGGCTCTGGGCGGAGGACCGGCGCAAGGAGGTCTACGCCCGGCTCACGGAAATA
>JAQUMZ010000163.1 GCA_028717865.1 Elusimicrobiota bacterium
AAGGAACTGCTCGGCCTGATGCTCTTCTCCGACGCCTCCGTCGCCGTGCGCTGGGACGCCGAGCAAGAGCGGGTCAAGGCCAACGTCCGGACCGCGGAGGCCGAACGCCTCATCGGTCCCGAGGACAAAACCCTGGGCTCCCTGCAGTTTCTCATGACCCTCATGGTCAGCCGGCGGCTGCAAACCCCGGTCGCCGTGCAGGTCGACACCGGAGACTACTGGCAGAAGAAGGAAAACGAGATCCTTTCCCAGGCCCTCAAGGGCATCGAAGTCGTGCGCAACACGGGCAAGCCCTACCGCATGCAGCCCATGGACGCGCCCATGCGCCGCCTTATCCACAAGAGCCTGGCCAACCATCCGGACATCGAGACCTCGTCGGAAGGCGACGGTCCCTGGCGCAAGATCGTCTTGCGCCCAAGGAAGTAACGCCGTTCAGCGCCTCGCGATCCGCAGGATCGCGAGGTCGAGAATCCCCCCTTGAGGGGGGATTCTCGGTGCCGTTGGGGGAGCGAAGTCGTTGCCGTTCAGCGCCTCGCGGCCCGCAGGGCCGCGAGGTCGAAAATCCCCCCTTGAGGGGGGATTTTCGGTGCCGTTAGGGGAGCCAGTCCGTTTTTAAAGAAGGAACCCGTTGACCGCCGACACGATCGCCGCCATCGCCACGCCGCCGGGATCGGGCGCCCTGGCGGTCGTGCGCCTGAGCGGCCCGCTGGCCCGCGACGTCGCCGCGCGGCTGCTCGGCCGCGGACCCGAGGCCCTGCCGCCGCGGCGGGCGCTGACGGCGCGGGTCCGGGATGAAGCCGGGCCCCTGGACCGGGTCGTATGCGTTTTCTATCCCGCCGGCTCCAGCCCCACGGGCGAGGACTGCGCGGAACTGACCTGCCACGGCTCGCTCTACATCCAGAGGCGCCTGCTGGGCGCCGCGTGCGCCGCCGGAGCGCGGCCCGCGCGGCCCGGGGAATTCACCCAACGCGGCTTCCTCAACGGGCGCCTCGACCTGGCGCAGGCCGAGGCGGTCTGCGACCTGATCGGCGCCCAGACCGCGCTGGCGCATCGGGCCGCCCTGGAGCAGTTGGAGGGGACGCTCTCCCGGGAACTCGCGGGCCTGCGCCGGCCCCTGGTCAAGCTGCTGGCTCGCGTCGAGGCCGGCCTCGACCATCCCGACGAAGATATCCCGGAGGCGCCCGCCTCGGTTCTGCCGCCTCTGGCCGCGCAGGCGCGCCGGCTGGCCGAGAGCTTCTCCGCGGGGCGCCTGCTGCGCGAGGGGGCGCGCATCTGCCTGGCGGGCCGCCCCAACGCCGGCAAGTCCACCCTGTTCAACGCCCTGCTCGGCCGCGACCGCGCCATCGTATGTCCGGAGCCCGGCACCACGCGCGACGCCATCGCGGAGCCCTGGGACCTGGGCGGCCTGCCCGCCGTCCTGATAGACACGGCGGGGCTGGGCCACGAGGGCGGCGCGGCCGACGCCGAGAGTCAACGGCGCGCCCTCCGGGCGCTCGAGAGCTGCGACCTCGTCTTGCGGGTGATCGACTCCTCGCGCGGCCCCGAGGACCTCGCGCCCGAGTTGGCTCGCGCTATCGCCTCGCGCCGGGTCCTGACCGTGCTCAACAAAGCCGACCTGGCGCCGGGCGCGCGGCCGGCGCCCGGCTTGCGCGTCTCGGCGCTGACGGGGCGGGGCCTGCCCGAGCTCAAGGCCGCGCTCATCGGGATGCTGGCTCCGGAAACGGAGCGCGACAGCGCCGCGGCCGTCACTTCGCGGCGCCACCACCTGGCCCTGGCCCGCTGCGCCGCCGCCTTGGAGTCGGCCCGGCGCGGCTTCGGGCTCGGCCCGGAACTGGCCGCCCGCGACTTGCGCGACGCGCTCGAAGCGCTCGACGAGATCACCGGGCCCGCCGCCCCCGGCGAGGTGCTCGACGAAATATTCTCCAAATTCTGCGTGGGCAAGTAGGAGGCCATTCATGGACGAATCCAGAGGCAGGAACCGCAAGCCGTCGCCCGCCCCGGAACCGACGCCGAAACCGGCGCCCAAGACTCCGATCTCCGAGATAACGCCGGAGCAGCAGATCATCGGCGCGGTCTTCCTCGGCAAGGTCAAGAATTATTACTCGCACCTGCGGGTCTTCGCCCTGACCATCGAGGCGCCGCTGTCCATCGGCGACACCATCCGGATCAAGGGCCACACGACCGACCTGACCCAGAAAGTCGAGGCCATGCAGGTCGAGCACCTGAGCGTCCAGAGCGCCGCGCCGGGCGAGGCGGTCGCCGTCCAGGTGGCGGACAAAGTCCGCGTCGGCGACGCGGTCTATAAGATTTAGGTGGCGCCACGCTTTCAGAAACTTCAGGAACTCACCGGCCTGCGGCGCCTATTCCAGCCTTGAACGAGCTGGAAGCGCGCGCCCCGGCCCATAGCGCCGGCCGTTGGGTTTTGGGGCTGCTGCTGGCCGTAAACCTGCTCAACTACGTCGACCGCCAGGTGCTCTACGCCCTGCTTCCCGCCATCCAGGCGGATATGTCGCTGAGCGACGCGCGCGCCGGCAGCCTGGCCTCGGCGTTCATGATCGTATACATGCTCGCGGCCCTGCCCGTGGGCTACCTCGCGGACCGCTGGGGACGCGGGCGCTGGATCGCCGCGGGCGTGGGGATCTGGAGCCTCGCCACCGGACTCTGCGGCCTGGCGCGCGGCTTCGGGCAGCTCTTCTGGGCCCGGGTAGCGGTGGGGACGGGGGAATCCTTTTACGGGACGACGTCCCCGTCCTTCGTGGCCGAACATTTCCCGGCCAACCAGCGCGGACGCGTCCTGGCGCTTTTTTCCATGGCCATACCGGTGGGCAGCGCCCTGGGCTACGCGGCGGGGGGGGTGCTGGGGCAGGCCTGGGGCTGGCGGGCGACTTTCTTGCTGGTGGGCCTGCCCGGCTTGATTCTGGCGGCGCTCTGCCGGCGCCTGCGCGATCCCGCCGTACCGGAAGGGACCCCGGAACGAGGCGCCGGCGCCGTCGCCTCGTATTTGAGCCTTTTCCGCGTGCCGAGCTTCACATACGCCACCCTGGCCGGCGCCGCCATGACCTTCGCCCTGGGCGGCCTCGCGGTCTGGATGCCGAGCTTCTTCCACCGGCGCTGGGGGCTGGGCTTGGCGCAGGCGGGGACCCTCTTCGGGGCGCTGACGGTGGTTTCGGGCCTGCTGGGCAGCCTGACCGGCGGCTGGCTCGCGGACTGGGCCCTGCGCCGGACCAGCCGGGCCTATTTCCTGGTCTGCGGCGCGGGCTACGCGCTGGGCCTGCCTTTCGCGGCGGCCGCGCTGCTGGCCCCGAGCCTGCCCGCCTCGTCGGCCGCGATGCTGCTGGCCGAGTTCTTCCTTTTCCTCAACATGGGGCCCATCAACGCGATCATCGTCGCGGTCATCGCGCCGCGCCTGCGCTCCATGGCCTTCGCCGCCAACATCCTGGTCATACACGCGCTCGGCGACGCCGTCTCGCCGGCCCTCATCGGGCTGGCCTCCGACCGCTGGGGCCTGACGGCGGCTTTGCTTTCGGCCATAGCCGCGCTGGCGCCGGCCGCGGGATTCTGCTGGCTCGGACTCGGAACCTACGACGCGGACGCCGGGAGGGTGGGTCATGCTTGATCGAACGCTTCGCCTAGCCAAACTGTTCATGTTCTCGCCGTCGCGCGCCGCGCAGGCCTGCCGCGAACGCTCCGCCCTGGCCCCGTGCGCCGCGATATACGCCGCGTTCACGGTCGCCTACCTGCTTTTCTTCGCGTTCAAGCCGTTCGACTTCCCCGACGCGACCGCCCCCTACGCCCGGCAGGCCGAGGGCTTGGCCTTCTGGCTGAAGGTCATGCTCTGGCAGCCGCCCCTGGAAGCGGCCTGGATCGTTTTTTTGGCCGGACTCGCGGCGTGGTTCGCGTCGGGCCGGCTGGCGGTCCGCATGGCCCTCGCGACGGCCTGGGCCGCGGCGCCCTTCGTGCTGATGGCCGTCTACGCCTCCAGTTCGATGTCCAAGCCGCCGCTGGCCGCGGGCACCCTGGTCTGGCTGGGGCTTTTCGTCCCGCTATGGCGGCGGCTTAAGTCCGCGCAGTTCGCGCCCTTGCTCTGCCTGATGCTGGGGCTCAACGTCATCGGCTTGGCCGTTCTGCCTGGGATGATCGCGGCCGCGCTGGCGCGCTCCCCGGGGCTGTTCCAGGCGGTCCAGGCGGCCGGCGCGCTCTGGCTGCTCGGCTGCGGCGGCCTGGGCCTGCGCGCCCTGACCGGACTGCGCCTGCCCCGCGCCTTCATGGCCCTGGTGCTTTCCATGTTCTTCCAAGTGGCCCTGGCCTTCAGCCTGCATCTGCTGGGCGTGGTGCCCAAGGATATTCTCAAGGCCCTGCTCTATGCCTGAACCGTCCGGCGCGGCCCCGAAAGGCGGATTAGGCGAAAGCGGGGCTCCGATCATAGTCATCGGCGGCGGGCACGCGGGCTGCGAGGCCGCCCTGGCCGCCGCGGGCATGGGCGAGCGCACGCTGCTGCTGACGCAGAACCTCGACGCCGTCGGGCGGATGTCCTGCAACCCCGCGATCGGCGGCGTGGGCAAGGGCCAGCTCGTGCGCGAGCTCGACGCCCTGGGCGGCTGGACCGCCCGCGCGGCCGACGCCTCGGGCCTCCAGTTCCAGACCCTGAACTCCAGCCGCGGCGCCGCCGTGCGCTCCCCGCGCGTGCAGTGCGACAAGTGGCTCTACCACCTCGCCCTCAAGCAAGCCCTGGAGCGCCAGCCCAACCTGGAGATATGCCAGGACGAGGCCGCCGAGATCTTGACCGGCCCCGACGGCGCGGCGGGAGTGCTCAGCGCGCGCGGCATCCGCCGGCGCGCCCGCGCCGTGATCGTGGCCGCCGGGACCTTCCTCGACGGGCTGATCCACATCGGGCTGAGGACCTTCCCGGCCGGGCGCAGCGGCGAGGCGCCCAGCACGGAGCTGGCGCGGCGGCTGCGCGAGCTGGGATTCGCCTCCGGACGCCTGAAGACCGGCACGCCCCCGCGCCTGAACGGACGCACCATCGACTTCTCGCGCTGCGAGCCGCAGTGGGGCGACCTCCCGCCGCGGCCGCTCTCCCATTTCACGGAGCGGCTGGACCGCCCCCGGCTCGCCTGCCATATCACCTACACCACGGAGGCGACGCACCGGCTGGTCCGGGACAACCTCGACCGCGCGCCGCTCTACTGCGGCCGCATCCGGGGTCTCGGCCCCCGCTACTGCCCGTCCATCGAGGATAAGGTGGTCAAGTTCCCGGACAAGGCCCGCCACCAAATATTCCTGGAGCCCGAGGGCGAGCGCACGCTCGAGATATACGTCAACGGACTTTCCACGAGCCTGCCCGAGGACGCGCAGGAGCGGCTCGTGCGCTCCATCCCGGGCCTGGAGTCGGCCCAACTCCTGCGCCCCGGCTACGCCATCGAGTACGACTACTTCCCGCCCACCCAGCTGCG
The DNA here is from genome assembly GCA_028717865.1 of Elusimicrobiota bacterium. Classification (GTDB taxonomy): domain Bacteria; phylum Elusimicrobiota; class Elusimicrobia; order UBA1565; family UBA9628; genus UBA9628. The sequence continues at coordinate 5,454 of JAQUMZ010000163.1, forward strand.
CTCCACCCTGGAGACCAAGCTCGTGCCGGGGCTCTATTTCGCCGGACAGATCAACGGGACCACGGGCTACGAGGAGGCCGCCGCCCAGGGCTTCATGGCCGGCGTCAACGCGGTCCTCAAGCTCCGGGGGCGGGAGCCCTTCCTCCTCTCGCGCGACGAGGCCTACATCGGCGTGCTCATCGACGACCTCGTCACCAAGGGGGTCGACGAGCCCTATCGGATGTTCACCTCGCGCGCCGAGTTCCGCCTTTCCCTGCGCGCCGACAACGCCGACCTGCGCCTGCTGGAGAAGGGGGCGGGCCTGGGCCTCGTGCCGGCCGGCGCGCTGGAACGCTTCCGCCGCTACCGCGACGCCGTCGACGGGACGGACTGTGGACCGGCGCCGCTTTCGCCCTGGTCGCGAGCCCGGGCCGCGGCCCAGCGCGAGATCGAGGCGGCCTACGCCGGCTACATCCGGCGCGAACGCCAGGCCGCCCTGCGCCTGCGCCGCTGGGAAGAGGTCCCCATCCCCAGCGGCCTCGATTACGGAGCCATCCCGGCCCTGGCCGCCGAGCCCAGGCAAAAACTGCTCAAGGTCCTGCCCCGCACCCTGGGCCAGGCCGCGCGCATCCCGGGCGTCACGCCGTCGGACGTGCAGCTGTTGTGGGTCTGGGCGGAGAGAACAAGGAGGGGGTCTCAAAAAACCCATTCGGCTCCGAAGGAGCCGAATCTGGCCGCCCCCCATATGAGGGGGGGCGGACATTCCGTCGGGGGTGGCAAGCTTGTAGAGGAACCCGCCACCCATACCAATTCGGCTCCGCAGGAGTCGAATCTGGCCGGACCCCATACGAGGGGGTCCGGACATTCCGTCGGGGGTGGTAATTGACATCGGCCCATGCCGAACTCCTCGCCTTCGCCCGATCCCAGGGCCTAGAACTTG